>JAIDUB010000001.1 GCA_029060405.1 Duncaniella sp.
CTAATCTCTCAACCGTCCATACTATAACCTAATGACTATAACCTAGTTCCTAACACCTAAAACCTAAAACCTAAAACCTAAAACCTAACCCCTAAAACCTACAACCTAAAACCTAAAACCTAACCCCTAAAACCTAAAACTACTCCAGCCCATAGCGGCGGAGGAGGGTGGTGTAGGCAGGCGACTGCTTGATAACGCGCAGGGTGGAGTCGATGGCCGGGGCTGTGGTGTCGGTGCTGTCAGGAAGCATGATCCACGACTGGAATTGATTGAACGACACGGCTGTTGACAGGTCGATGGCCGGATATCGCGAAGCCATGAGTCGCGCCGTGTGGAGATCGACCACCGCCATGGGGAGTTCTCCGGTTGCTGCGAGTATGAAAAGCTGCTCAGGGCCGTTGACGGAATCGGGCTCCACATATATCGATTCACCTATCTCGCGGGCGAGATTGGCGAGGCGGTCGGCGACGGGCGAACCGGCCATTACGGTCACGTGCTGCCCGGCAAGGTTGAGCTGTGTCGTTACAGTGGTGTCGAGCGTCACGAGCACCTGACGGTCGATATAAACAGGCTCGGTGAAGTGATAAAGCTTGCGGTAAGAGGCTGTGACGGGCGTAGGGGCTACCACGAGGTCGTAACGCCCCGCCGACAGACCTTCAGTGGCTTTGGCAAGTGACACTACAGGATGAAATTTCAGCGGACGGCGCAGGCTGTCGCCCACCATTCTTACAAGGTCGTAGTTGAATCCCCCGAGTGTGTCATCGTAGCGGTAGAGCGACATGGGCGAGTAGTCGATGGCTACGTTGATGGTGTCGCCTGATGCAGGGAAGAAGTCGCTGCGTGAGGGTGGAAACTCGCGCGAGCAGGCGCGCATCATTATCATGATTCCAACTGCCATCACGAGCAGTGCCGGCAGTATCCAGCGCAGGCGTGGATTGAGAGGGGGAAGTTGTCGTGCCATGGATGAAATTTGGTGGTGCAATCAGTTGGCGAAGTCAACCGACACGCCCACACGGAATTGCGACGGATTCATAGGGTAGTGGGGCATGGAGAAATAATTGTTGCCGCCGAAAAGACCGCGGTTAAAGTGGGAGTAAAGAACGAAGAAACGTGCTTTAGACAACTTGAAGTTGGCATACACGTTCATAAACGGATAATTGCCGCACTTTATCTCGCGCTGATTCTTGAAAGTCATGGTGGCCGGCTGATATTCCGGGGCATAGTAGGCCGTGTAGTAATCGCAGTCAACACCCATCTGCACGTGGAGCACCTTGGCGACCCTGAAAAGCAGATACAGATTAGAGTAAATGGCGAATTTCGGCAGGGGTATCACCTCCTCGCGGGTGCTGGTCTGGAACACGGCGCGGTTGTCGAAATGAAGTATGCCGAGCTTGAAATTCTGTTCGAGGCGAGCCGAGAATATCTGCACGTTGCCGCCGTATTGCACCGGAGTGCCTTCCGGCCCGAAATATATGTGGTTCTGAATGTTTTCGATGCCTATGTCGATGCGTGTGCGGGTGAAAGGGAAGTTGATGGTTCCGCCCGCGCGGTAGGTGCGTATCTTGCTGAAATCATTGTGCCACACGTAGTGGTTGCTCTGATATACCTCGGTGAGATAAGGTGGAGCCTGATTCTTGAAGTCGCCGTAGGCGGTGATTGTCACGGTGTCGCGCAGCAGCGGGAATCGGGTGGATATATTGCCGTCGACGGTTACGTCGCCTATGCATCGCCCGAGCAGACCGAATTCCACTCCGGCATCGTAGGTGAGTATCGAGCCTTTCTGCTTGGTGAGCCGGCCGCCGATGTGAATGTTGTTGTCGGTATACTTTCCGGGCAGTTTGTAGTCATAGGGCCACGGGGTAAGGTCCTCCGGACGTCCGTCGGCGACAGTGAGGGGCACTGTGTCGGGCATCTGGTGGTATTTGAGCAATGTGTGGCGGCCATAGAGGGTTATTCCCGCCTTGGCCCATCGGTTGAAGCCTTCGAGCAGAGCCACGCCTAAGGTATTTGACAGCTTGCTGTAGGAGCCGGTCTCGTTGGTCCCGGTGAGACCCTGATAGTGGTTGGGCCAGTATGACTGATCCTCCGAAGCGTTGGTGTTGATGAATTTATGTTTTCCGTCGTTGTATTGCAGCGTCCATATGAAACTCGTCACGGGCACGTAAGTGCGGGCGATCACTGAATCGTTCTCGTCGCGTGTCTCGTCCCAGAATCCCACTTTATAGCGGTTGTTGATCATCAGATCAGACCCCTTCACACGGTTGTGGGATGCCGAAAGGAATGTGGGAATCGACTTCGGCTCGATGCTCGACACTCCGCCCTGCAGCTGCGCCGGATCTATGATATAAAGGTCGTCGGTGATACCGCCGTTTTCCTTGTTGATGATATTGTGGTGATTGAAAAATGCCTGAAGTTCATAGCGGTCGCCCATGTAGGAAGTGGACAATCCCCATACGAGTGATTTCGATGCCTGATAATTGTAGCTTCCTTTTGAGTAAATGAAGTCGAGATTTGCTCCAACCTGCCATTTTGCTCCCGCATTGCCTGAGAAAACCGCCGACAGGCGGTCGGCCGAGGTCTGTTGTCCTCCTCCCGTGAGATAGCTCACCAGAGTCATGGGGATGCGGGTATTGTAGAATTTATGGGAGTCGGTGCTCGGAAGCCAGTGGCGCAGGGCATCCTGCGGGAAGAAATCGCCATCGGGCTGACGGTCCATGTACACCATATTTTTCGTCGCGCCCCCCAGATTGCCTGTCAGAGCCACCGCGGGAGAATAATCCTGAGGCACGGCGGTAAGATAGTAATTGTGAAGCAGCGTGTCGATAGTGGCGTGATATCTTATACCGAGGGGAGCTCTCGCCTCCCATGCATATGAAGGTTCTACCGCCACGGGCTTTTTGGCCGATATGGCCGCCGCTGCGGCAAGCATTATTGCGAGCGAGAGAAGGTATTTATTCATCGGTGGAAATGATGTCGATAAGTTGGGTGGTGACGGCGATGGAAGTGGTGAGCTCATGATTCAGCTCGCGGGCGAGACGGCGTCCGTATAGCCACACCGGTATTGCCACAGGAAAGAGCGCGGCTTCAATCAGGCCGGCCCACTTCGGACGACCCGGCTGCAGGAGTGCCATTACACGTATCACCGGCATATCCATCAGCTTGAGTATCACGTTGCGGTTACGGGAGTTGGACAGATATTCCACATCAGCCTCCATCTCGTCGCGAAGCTTGAGCAGGCTGCGGACGTCGATGCCGCGGGTCCAGTAAGCGATATAGCCGGGCTTGAACTGCTGCGAGGCCACGTAGGCCTCAAGTCCGTCGCGAAGCCTGTGCAGGCGCTCGAGCGCGATGGGTGCCTCCACCTCGTCCATGATCACTTCCTTCATCTCGAGCTTGCGCACCTCGCTGATACCGAAGAATTTGCGGAACAGGTTGGCATAGGCGTCGGCATTGAAAACAGCCGAGTCATTTACAGCCTTATAGGTAAGGAAAATGCCGAGCGGCAGCAGCACTGCGGCACTGAGCCACATGCCTTGCCATACTTCCCACTTGCCGTCGCGGGCTAACTTGTAGCCCGTATTGTCGATAATATAATAGAATATGAACAGGAATACCGAAATCACCAGCGGCATACCCAATCCGCCCTTGCGGATGATGGCGCCGAGCGGTGCGCCAATGAAGAAGAAGATGATGCAGGCAAACGACAGCGTGAACTTCTTCTGAAGCTCGATGCCGTGCTTGCGCACGGTTTTCCAGTCATCTTGCAGCGTGAAGCTGCGATACTCATATTCCTGCTTCATGCGGCGCGCCTTGTTGAGCGCCTGCTCAAGATTGGCGCGGGTGATTTCACTGTTGGCGCCGCGGAATATCGAGTCGGTGTTGAGCGGCGCGGTCATCGTCACGTCGCGACGCACCACGTCGCGCCGTCCCGAGTCAGTGGGCACGCTCACGGTGCGCGACAGACTGAAGAAACGCTCATTGCGCAGAGCAGTGCCATATTCATGTGAAAGCGTGTCGATGGTGCGCGACACCGAGTCGATTGTAGCCCGCAACTCGGTGTAGTTCTTGCCCACATACTGGTTGCGCATGCCCTGCTCGTCCATGCGGTTGAAATTAGCGTCGAAACGCATCATGATTTCCTTGACGTCAAACGACTCGCGGCGGTAAGGCACATTCTTCATGTTGGCCGCGGCGTCCTTGAGATTCTCAAACGATTCGCCGTTCCACAGCTTCAGGTAGAGATGCGTCTTGTCGGGCGTAATTGCAAGACGTCCCGAATCGGCAAGTATTATGGAACTGTTTTCAAACCCCTTGGAGATGTCGTAGATCATCATCTCATAGAGAGTGCCCGTCTCCTGATTTTTCTCGGCCACGAAGAAATTGTAACCCGGAATCTGGTCGTAGAAAACACCTTCGGGAATCTCCAGCTCGGGCGACTTCTGGCGCATGGAGTAGAGCAGCGTCCACATCTTGGTCTGCGCGATAGGCAGCACATCGTTCTGAAAGAAAAAAGCCCCTACGGCGATAAATACCATCAGCACCGTCAGCGGCATCATCGAGCGCAGCAGCGACACGCCGGCCGCTTTCATGGCCGTGAGCTCAAACTGCTCGCCGAGGTTGCCGAAAGTCATCAGCGAAGCAAGCAATATGGCAAGCGGCAGAGCCATGGGAATCATGGTGAGCGCCGCATAGAAAAACAGCTCCGCAATAACCTCTATACCAAGCCCTTTGCCCACAAGATCGTCGATGAAGCGCCACAGGAACTGCATCAGCACGATAAAGAGGCAAATCAGAAACGTCATGACAAACAGAGGCAGAAAGCTCTGCAGCATGAACCGGTCCATTCGCTTGAGTCCTAACATAGAGCCGCAAAGGTACAAAATTTTTCCGAAACAGGGAAATTTTCTCCTGTGAGGCATTATGAAAGTTTTTTGAAAATGATGGTTGGAATTAAAGGAAAATGTAGTACCTTTGCGGGGTGAATTTATTCCACCGACCGACGATGAAATCAAAGGTTCATTTCACCAAGATGCACGGCATCGGCAACGACTACATCTATATCAACTGCATGGAGTCGTGTCCGGTCGACCTCCCCTCCCTCTCACGCGAATTGAGCGACCGCCACACCGGTATAGGCGGCGACGGTATAATCCTTATCCTGCCGTCGGATAAGGCTGATTTCAAAATGAGAATCTTCAACGCCGACGGCTCGGAAGCGAAGATGTGCGGCAACGGCAGCCGGTGCGTTGCGAAATTCATCCACGACTTCAACCTCTCTGACGCTAACCCGATACACCTTGAAACCCTCGCCGGTATCAAGGTGCTTTCGCTTATTATAGACCCTGCCACGGGCTTGGTCGACCGTGTGACCGTGGATATGGGTGTGCCCGAGTGGACTCCCTCGCTCGTGCCTGTGGTTTTCAAGGGCGACCGCATGATGATGCAGCCCGTAGAGGCCGATGGCACTGAGGTCAAGCTCTCGGCTGTATCGATGGGCAATCCTCACGGTGTAGTGATAGTGGAGCGCGTGGATGAGAGTACACCGGTGAGCACTCTCGGCCCTATCCTCGAGAATCATGCCATATGGCCTGACCGGGCCAATATTGAATTCGTCGAGGTAAATTCGCCCGACGAGATCACGATGCGCGTGTGGGAACGTGGCTCGGGTGAGACAATGGCTTGCGGCACGGGCGCTTGCGCCTCGGCTGTGGTGTGCCATGAGGCGGGGCTTACGAATTCAAAGGTTACGGTGCACCTGCTCGGCGGAGATCTCGATATCGAGATAGCTCCCGACGGGCATGTGATGATGACCGGCCCTGCGGCCACGGTGTTCTCGGGAGTTTATGAGAAGCCGTGGGAGATGATGTCAGTTTCAGAACTTAACACATAGTTTCAATATATATATTTTTTTTAATTTCACAGGTACATTATGCTAAAGGTAAATTCCGATTACTGCAAGCTTCCGGGCAGCTATCTCTTCAGTGAGATAGCCCGGATAGTAAGCGATTTTACCGCCGCCCGACCCGATGTGGAAATCATAAGGATGGGCATAGGGGACGTGACGCAGCCGCTTTGTGCTCCGGCCGTCAAGGCTATACACGAGGCGGCCGACAAGTTGAGCCGGGCCGAGACATTCCGCGGCTACGGTCCTGAACAGGGTCACAGGTTTCTGCGCGATGCCATTGCCGAGGGTGATTACCGCTCGCGCGGAATCGATGTGAGTCCCGACGAAATTTTCATAAGCGACGGTGCCAAGAGCGATATCGGCAACATAGGCGATATTATCTCGGCCGATGCCCGGGTAGCAGTGACCGATCCGGTGTATCCGGTATATGTGGATACGTCGGTGATGGCCGGTCGCGCGGGCACGCTCGGGGCTGACGGTTGCTGGAGCCGGCTTGTGTATCTGCCTGTTACGGAGGCCAACGGATTTATTCCGCCGCTTCCCGAGGGGAAAGTGGATGTGATATATCTATGTTACCCCAATAATCCCACCGGCACGGTGCTTACCCGTGAGCAACTGCAGCCGTGGGTTGACTACTGCCGCCGTCACGGGTCGCTGCTCCTTTTTGACGCTGCTTATGAGGCATATGTGACGAGTCCCGACGTGCCCCGCTCGATATATGAAATCCCGGGTGCCCGCGAGGTGGCGATCGAGTTCCGCAGTTTTTCAAAGACCGCCGGATTCACCGGGGTGAGACTCGGTTATACCGTGGTGCCTCATTCGCTCACGGGACTGGAATGTGACGGCAACCCGGTCAGCCTTCACAAGCTGTGGCTGCGCCGCCAGACTACGAAATTCAACGGCGCGTCGTATCTGTCGCAGGCCGCGGGCGCCGCTCTTTATACGCCTGAAGGACGCCGTTGCGTGGCCGAAGGCGTGAAATATTATCTCGACAATGCAGCCCTTCTCCGCAAGAGCCTTGGCGAATGCGGCCTGAAGGTGTGGGGTGGTGTGGATTCACCATATCTTTGGGTGAAGACTCCCGACGGAATGACCTCGTGGGAGTTTTTCACATATCTGCTACATACCCACGGTATCGTCACCACGCCGGGAGTCGGATTCGGTCCGTCGGGCGAGGGCTACATAAGATTGACGGCGTTCAACACCCGGGAAAATACCGTGAAGGCTGCCGCCAGACTGTCGTTACAATAAAAAATAAATATACACTTTATACAATCTCCAAAACCTCAAGATTCTATGTCAAGTCTCAGATTCAAGGTCGTAGAAGAAGCCTCCAACCGCAAGGCCGTTCCTGTGGAAATTCCCGCCGAACGCCCCGAGACCTACTACGGAAAGCATGTATTTAACCGTGCGAAAATGTATGAGTACCTGCCGCTCGATACTTATCGTGCACTTGTCGATGCCATTGACAACAAGAAGCCCCTCCCTCTTGCCATAGCCGACAGTGTGGCCGCCGGTATGAAGCAGTGGGCCATCGACAACGGTGCGCGACACTATACCCACTGGTTCCAGCCTCTGACCGAGACCACAGCCGAGAAACACGATGCTTTCGTGGAGCACGACGGCAAAGGCGGTATCGTAGAGGAATTTTCCGGAAAGCTGCTCGTGCAGCAGGAACCTGACGCGTCGAGCTTCCCCAACGGCGGTATCCGCAACACCTTCGAGGCCCGCGGCTACTCGGCATGGGACATTTCCTCGCCCGCGTTCATAATGGAAAATACGCTTTGTATTCCCACGATATTCATATCCTATACCGGAGAATCGCTCGACTACAAGACCCCGCTTCTGCGTGCACTCGCCGCAGTGGATAAGGCCGGAACTGCCGTGGCTCGTTATTTTGACGAAAATGTGAATCATGTGCAGTCAAATCTCGGCTGGGAGCAGGAATATTTCCTCGTCGACGAGGCTCTTTACGACGCCCGTCCTGACCTCGTGATGACCGGTCGCACCCTCATGGGACATGAGTCGGCCAAGAACCAGCAGCTCGACGACCACTATTTCGGTGCAATACCCTCGCGCGTTCAGGCCTTCATGCTCGACCTCGAAATTGAGGCTCACAAACTCGGCATTCCCCTCAAGACCCGCCACAACGAGGTGGCTCCCAATCAGTTTGAGTTCGCCCCTATATATGAGGAAACCAATCTGGCCAACGACCACAACATGCTCATTATGTCGGTAATGGCCGAGGTGGCACGCCGCCATAATTTCCGAGTGCTGCTCCACGAGAAGCCTTTCGCCGGCATCAACGGCTCGGGCAAGCACAACAACTGGAGCCTCTCCACCGACACCGGCACACTCCTTTTCGCCCCCGGCAAGACTCCTACCGACAATCTGCAGTTCATCACTTTCGTAGCCAACGTGATGGCAGCCGTGCACCGTCACAACGCCCTGCTCAAGGCTTCGATCATGTCGGCGACCAATACCCACCGTCTCGGCGCCAACGAGGCACCTCCAGCCATCATCTCCATCTTTACCGGCTCGCAGCTTGCCGAAATCCTGTCGAAGATAGAAAATTCTGACAACGACGAGCTTATCGCTATCGGCGGCAAGGAGCAACTTACTCTCGACCTGCCACAGATACCGCAGCTCATGATCGATAATACCGACCGCAACCGCACGTCGCCCTTTGCCTTCACCGGCAATCGCTTCGAGTTCCGCGCCGTGGGTTCGAGCGCCAACTGTGCATCGGCCATGATAGCCCTCAATGCAGCGGTAG
>JAIDUB010000010.1 GCA_029060405.1 Duncaniella sp.
CTTGGGACTACATACTTCCCTCTATAAAATAGCACTATCTTTGAGTTTGCGTGCAAATCTTAAATGAAAGAGCCGTGAAAAATCATCAACTTTCTTTGCTTTTAAGCCAAATTTATCACTTCAAATGCGTAACTTTGCATGCTTAGGATTGTGATTTAGAATGTCATATTTAGCTTATGGCTCTTTTTCACTGCAGCGAGCTCTAAGAACGAAGCATAATAACTTTTTCTGAACAACTTCAATGGCAAAAGAAATATTCACTCACATCAATAGAAAAGTTGGCGAATTATTGTCTGACGTTTCTTCCGGACGAATTGGTCTTCCCGATCTTCAACGACCTTTTGTATGGAGTGACAGTAAGGTGAGGAATCTTTTGGACTCGATGCTTAAAGGGTTTCCCATTGGTTACATTATGCTTTGGGAGTCTCCGAGCGATTTTGAAAACAAGTCACAGATCGGCATTAACAATAAGGATTATACCCAGCCTCGCGACCTCGTAATTGACGGTCAGCAGCGCCTGACAGCGCTTCTTGCTGCCATCAAGGGTATTAAGGTAAAGGATTCGGACTATAAGGAAAGGAATATCAAGATATCATTTAATCCCCTTACTCGTGAATTTGCCGTATGGTCACAGGCCTTCGAGCGTTCACCCGAATGGATCAGCATGATTAGTTCGGCCTTTGAAGCCGCCGAACGACACGAAGACACGAAATTCCGACGTGCATTTATCAAGAATATCAACGAAGCGCGGGAACGGAATCTGCAACCGCTTCTTACGGATGATGAAGAAATATCTATTGAAGAAAATTTAAAAGATCTTCTTGATCTTATTTATTATCAACTGCCTACCTTGGAAGTCAGAGCCACTGCCGGTGAGGAGGATGTGGCTGAGATATTTGTAAGAGTAAATTCCGGCGGTCAAAAGCTCACTGAAAAGAACTTTATTGAAACCCTTTTATCTGTCTATGACAATGATATCCATAAGCGGATAAACGAATTTTGCCGGGATTCGCGTATTCCAAAGGATAATACATCTTTCAACCATATCATCGAGGCAGATCCGGTGCATCTTATTCGCGCTGCGGTGGGATTGGCTTTCCGTCGTGCAAAACTCGGATATGCCTATAAACTCCTGCGAGGGCGTGACTTGGAAACAAAAAAGACCACTCAGGAAACACAAGCCGAAAACCTGAGGCTTTTCCGCGAGGCTTTGGATGTAGTGATGAACCTTAACAACTGGCATACATTCATGAATATCATGGCCGGAGCCGGATATCTTAGAAAAAGCCTCGTGTCATCGCAAAATGCTGTGGTATTCTCATATATGTTTTATCTCATCGGGAAAACCCAGTTTAATGTAAAGCCATTGGAGCTAAGGAAAATAATGACTCGATGGGTCTTTATGGCAACTATCACAGGATACTTCACGGATTCTCCCGAATCAACAGTTGAGAGTATCCTCAATGATATGCGCGGGCTATCTACCCCTGATGACTTTATTTCTTTGCTCGACAGAGAAATCAAAACCAATTTCACTGATGATTATTTCAACTCCAATTTACGACGTGAGCTGGTAACATCCTCTACCGTATCTCCAAGCTGGAAAGGTTATCTTGCCGCACTCAATGTGCTTCACCATAACGTATTGTTCAGCACAATTCCGGCTGTGGCATTCCTTACACCCGGCTCAAGCGGAGCGAAGTCGGCGTTAGATGTCCATCATATTTTCCCTAAGAATTATCTTGCCAAGCTGGGATATGATAATGACCGCGATCGTAATCAGATAGCCAATTACACCTATCTCGATTTTCAGACAAATATTGACATTTCAGATGATGCCCCTGCCGTCTATTTCGCCAAGCAACGACAACGTATGGGAGAAGATGCCTACTTAATGTCACTCAAGCAGAATGCGATACCTGAAGGTTTTGAGAACATGTCTTACGATACATTTCTTGAAGAACGCCGTAAACTTATGGCAAATATAATCCGTAAGGCTTATAATTTCTTATCCAAAGACTAAAAATATAAGTTCGAAGCCGACGGCACGATACACGATACATGTAGTACAGGCTAATGGATGTTGCGGGATTCAAAGTTATTCTGCAGGGACTGGTATTATTGAACTTTTATTCTTAAGTTGGCGTTAGATTGTTACCTGACACGCTAAGTGGATACCACGATCCGAGACTGGTTTTAACTTCAATATTTACAGATTATGAATAGAATCATGTGGATCGCAATTAATGCAGCGATTGTATCTCTTGGCGCTTGTGCTCAGGGACCCGGTGGTCCGCGTCTTGGATCGGTACCCAAAGGTCCGGCGCTCGACAAGTCCGACGATGTAGAACTTCAGGCTCTTATTAAATCGGAAATTCCTAAATTTGAAGTAAACAAATGGTATGATGCCGTTTCGGGCGACACGGTGAGATATAATATTTTCACCCCCGCCGGCGACGGGCCGTTTCCTGTCTTATTGTATATATCTGATGCCAGCACTCCCGGCGCGGATATGACTCGGCCGTTATGGCAAGGCGTGGGCGGACTGATATGGACTACCGAAGAATCACAGAGCGAGAATCCGTGTTTTGTAATCGTGCCGCAGTTCCCTACGGTAGCGGTGGATGACAATTATGACCGCACGGAATATGTCGACGCGGTGGCTCGCATGATTATGGATTTTTCCAAAGACACGAAAGTCGACGCCGACAGATTGTACACAACCGGACAGTCGATGGGCGGAATGATCTCGATGTATTACAATTATGCCTTTCCCGATCTTTTCGCGGCGTCACTGTTTGTCGACAGCCACTGGAGCGTTTCAGCATTCCCCGAAATAGTAAGGCACAAATTCATATGGGTCACAGCCGGCGACTCAGGCAAGGCTTGGCCTGAAATCGAGCCGATGGAACAGGCTGCCGAGGCTCAGGGAATACCGTTCAGCTACGAGCGCTGGAGCGCGAAACTTCCTCAGGCTCAACAAGATTCCTTGGCCGCAGCGATGCTTTCAAAAGGCGCGCCGGTCAACATTATCAATTTTGCGCCCGGCTCAGTGCTGAAAGCCGATGGTAAAGGCAGCGAACACATGCTTTCATTTGACTACGCATATCGGCTCACTCCGGTAAGACAATGGCTTTTTAAACAATCCAAATAAACACATACATATATCATGCGACATCTCATCATGGCGGCCGCACTTGCCGCGCTGACAGCCTTATCATCGTGCAGCGGTCATCAATCAGCCGCCACTTCGTCACTCGATTTCAATCCCGACAGTTTCAAAATGGCCTCGTTGATAATGCCGTCGGGGGATACGGTGCGGTATAAGGCCTATGAAAATATATTCTATGTCACCAATGTCGAGGACTCAACCTACCAGACCCTTAACATCTATGTGCCTACCGATCTTAAAGGACGCAAGGATAACGAAATACCCATCCTCATGCGTCAATATGTGGGCGGATACATGGCATCAACCGCCAAATCCCCGTCAGCCACCGATGCAAGCGGACGTGCTCTTCAGGAGGGGTACGTGGTATGTATTCCCGGCGCGAGAGGCTCCAATTCGGTTGTGGAACGCGACGGCATGAAAGTCTATACAGGCATAGCTCCCAACGGATTGCTTGACCTTAAAGCAGCCGTGCGATACCTTCGCTACAATGATTCGCGCATTCCGGGCAATTCCGACCGAATCTTTATCGACGGCACGAGTGCGGGTGGCGCTATGTCGGCTCTTATCGGCACTACCGGTAATCAGGATGCCTACGAGCCTTATCTTGAAGCGATGGGAGCGGCAAAGGCAAGCGACAATGTATACGGAGCCATATGCTACTGCCCCATCACCGACCTCAACCATGCCGATATGGAGTACGAATGGCTCTATAACTGCACCAACCACAAGGCTCGACATCTTGATTCGATCGGGTGCCGCATCTCCGATGAGCTCGCCGCTCTTGCTCCGGCTTATATTAACTCATTGAACCTGAGAGATGACAAAGGCAACCTCGTCACGGCCGATAACTACCGTGACTATCTCAAGACCTTCATTGCCGCCTCAGCCCATAAAGCGCTTGAAGAAGGAGCCGATATTCCCGATTCAATAGGTATAAAGCGGCTGTCAGAATCGCCTGAAAAGGATAACGGCAGAGGTGCTCCATCTTTCGGCCCGGAGGGAATGAATCCTACCGATAAAGGAGGTCGCCGCCCGGTATTCTTCAATCAGACCGATTTCATCGAGGAAGTCGACCTTGATGTATATCTGAACTACGTAGCCTCGGTTCAACCGCTCAAGACGCCACCGGCTTTCGACCAGATGGGTGTGATTATCCCCACGCCGTCGCCCGAGAACAAGGTGTTCGCTGATGCCGGGGGTAATCCTAATAATTTCACCGATTTCTCCTACGAGCACAGGGAACATAATCCCGCCGATACGTTACCTGCCGATCTTGCCCACAGGGTATATCTCATGAATCCGATGAATTTCATCGGTGACACCGTCAGTCCCGACAATGCACCCAAATGGTATATCCGACACGGGGCCAAGGATAGAGACACTTCATTTCTCGTACCGATAAATCTGGCTACGAAACTTAAGAATGCAGGCTACGATGTCAACTTCTTCCTTCCGTGGAACCGTCCCCACTCAGGCGATTACAACCTCGATGACCTTTTCAACTAGATTGAACAGTCGATGAAATGAAATTTTTCCGGACTATACACGTTAATACTGAGTAGTCATCATATGACTTACTTAACATTATTATGGCGGGAATAGGATTCTCATATAGGAAATACATAGCGGTCTTAGCATTGCAGATAGTGCTCGTCATGACCGTGCTTGATGTGACTGTGGTAAACGTTGCATTACCCGTTCTTGCCCAACAGTTCAATATCAGCAGTTCTTTATCCGTATGGGTAATTACCATCTACCAGTTAGTGATTACCATGCTGTTGCTGCCCGTCAGTTCCTTCGGCGACCTCCACAGCTACAAGCGGATTTTTCTTTTCGGAGTCGTGATATTTACCATAGCGTCAGGACTCTGTTCCGCCTCTCAGGGCTTCACGATGCTTGTGGTAGCGCGCGGTCTGCAGGGAGTAGGCGCGGCATGCGTGATGGGTGTAAATATTGCGCTGATCAGGCTGATTTATCCCCGTGAGATTCTTGGGCGGGGTATGGCTCTGAATGCGATGTGTATAGCAATAGCCACAGCTGCCGGCCCCACGATAGCAGGCGCGCTGCTATCGGTCGCATCATGGCACTGGCTTTTCCTCATCAATGTACCGTTAGGAATCATCGCGTTCTTCATTGGCCTGAGACTTCTTCCCGATAATCCTGCTACCGATCATAAGCCTCGTTTCGACCGCATCAGTGCCATAGGGAACATGATAGTGTTCGGCTTAATATTCTATGCACTTGGCAACTTTACACGTAAAGGCGACTTACTTACAAGCGGTATTCTCCTCACGGCCGGTATAATAATCGGCATATTCTACCTGCGTCGGCAGTTCAGTCACGAGCAACCCTTGTTACCTGTCGACCTCTTTCGCAATTCCATGTACAGCATGAGCATCGTCACATCGGTGTGTTCGTTTATCGCTCAGAATGTCACCATGATTGCACTGCCATTCCTATACCTCAGGAGCTATCATTTTTCAGAAATTACCACAGGATTGCTGATGTCCCCGTGGCCTCTCGCCACCATGATAGTCTCGCCGCTGGCTGCCCGCTATGTCGAGAAACATAATCCGGGAGCAACGGCCGCAATGGGTATGGGCGTTTTTATCGCCGGAGTAATCCTGCTGCTATTTACCGGTCAGTCACCTTCAGAGTGGAATATCGCGTGGCGAATGGCTGTGTGCGGTGTAGGATTCGGCATGTTTCAGACGCCCAACAATATCGTCATGGTTATGGCAACTCCGGTACATCGCTCAGGAGGTGCCGGCGGGATGCAGAGCACAGCGCGCCTTATAGGTCAGACTCTTGGTGCTACCACCGTCAGTTCGGTGTTTGCCTTTGTAGCTGATGACTACAATGCAGTATGCGTGTGTCTGATTATAAGCATCTCCTTTGCATTATGCGCAGGGATATTCAGTTATATCCGCACGTTGGGTCATAAAAAAGAACTTCACATGTAAACTTGCGATTTAATCACCCGCAATTCATCTCGCTCCGTCATTTCTTACGGCGATATGTGACAAGATATTTCCAATCTTCAGGCGGCATGGGCGCGGCACTCAGCTTGCCGAATTCGCCGTCGTGGCCGTAGAATTTTTCGGTCTCGCGGAAATGACATAGTCCTATACCCGTATCAAGCACTGCCAGTCGACTTTTGGGTTTATAATAGAAATGGACTGCATCGCCTTCTACCAGCGCCCTCCACGGTTGGGAATTGGTGGACGAAGGCGCGAGCCTCAGCATTTCGAGAGCCTCGCGAAATTGATTGTCGGGCGCAACGGCACTGCTGAAATCCTTATAGAAAAACAGATCATCAAACGGCTTGCGGTTTTTACTTCCTACGGCAAACCGGGCAATTTTTTCCATCAGCGATATCTTCGCCGCCTTACCCACCGGGCTTACAACTTTCAGAATCTCACCCTCGGGCCAAGTCACATCTTTTTCAAAATCCGAGCCTTTGAAAGTCGCCGCTATCCAGCAAGTGCCCAGTCCGAGCTGCCACGCCCTGAGCACCACTTGCTCAAAGCGGTAGCCGGCACTGAGAGCCGAAGCCTCGTCGGCACCTGTCCCGACCATAAAAAAGGCCTCCGCACCCTTTATCATACCGTAGGTACCGGGCTTGTATCCTTCCTTCAGATTGAACTTCTTGATCTTTATGGAGACACGGCCGCCAAATGGAGTGACCGACGCCGCGATAGCCTGCTCAAGCTCGGCCTCCTGACGGGGAGTTATACCTTCGCCGTCAAAAGTCCTTACCGAACGGCGTTCTTTCATTGCTTCGATTATATTCATGGTCACAGGTATGTCATCGGGTTACTGACCGCAGGTCATTTCATTACTTTCCTAACCGAGCCGTCGCTCATGCGCACGATATTGAGACCTTCTACGGGCGACATGTGGCGGCGACCGAGGATATCGTAATATTCACTCTCCACGGCTTCATCCGCGCCGGTAACCTCGAGCGCGCCGTAACCTTCATCGCCATAATAACCTTTTACGATTGACTCCACAAGGTCAGGCTGACTGAACTCGGGCACGCTGCGCGCCTCGCCGTCCGACAGTCCCATCCAGTAAAATGTGCCGAAACCGTTGGCCTTAGCCTGCTCCACGAAATAGCGGGCGAATGCAAGCATATTGTCGTGGCGTTTCTCGTAGTCCTCGCCGTTGTCACTGCCCCACTCTCCGAATATCACCGGCGCCCCCTTCGAGGCAAGATTAGTTTTCACTGCGGTCATCATCTTTGACACACTGCTTTTGGCCGTACTCAGACTGCTCAGACCCGTGTAGCTGTGCACTTCAAATATTATGTGGCCTTCCACCTCGTCGGCCGGTATCTGCATCTGCTTGAGCGGATCCTGCAGATGGGAGTTCCAAGTTCCTTCACCGCTGCATGCACCGTAGGTGCTCACTATCAGATTACGCGTGGCATTGTTGCCGCCGGTGGCACGCACCGCGTTCACAAAACTCTGCGCGTAGCTGTTGATACCGTTATAAGCCGAGGCGGCTACCGTGGAATTATACTTCGACGGAGTGGCGAATGATGCGAAACACCATGAATTATATGAGTCGAGCATTTCGTTGTAGCCCTCGAAAAGAAGATGCCCGTCATAGTCACGGAATTCCTCGGCTATCTGTGTCCATATGGCCTCAAACCGCTCCTTCTGCTGCGCATATTCCTCCTCGCCGGCCACGAGCCAGCGGGTGGTGGCAGCTCCGGTGTCATGATGGATATTGAGGATGCAATACATCCCCTCGCCGGTCACATAGTCGACTATCTCGTGCACGCGCGCCATCCAGTCTTTATCGATAAGAGTACCGATAGGATCGGCCACGGGATCCCACGTCAGATCGTTGTCCATCTTTGCTTCCATGTGGGGATACCATGTCACCGGCACGCGTATTGCATTGAACCCCGCATCCTTAAACATTTTAAACAACTCGGGGCGGGTAACGGGCTGCCCCCATGCCGTCTCATAAGCCATAGGTGTGCGGTCAGTCCACATTTCGATCCACATATTTTCAAGGTCGCCTGAATTACTGTCGAGCGTATTGCCCAGATTCCATCCCAGACGCATATTTTCCACAGCCTCAGCCGCAGTCTCGATTTCAGCAGCCCATGCCCAACCACCGGCCGCCATTACCATTGCCGATAACAATACTTTCTTTATCATGATATAGATTATTTCAGTTACTTTATCGGCAAAATTACCGCATTATCGCAAGATAAACAAATTATTATAGTGCAGTGATAAAAAATAGTTATAAAAAACAATCGATTATACAGAATATTCGCCGTCTTTTTCTTACCTTTGCAACGATTCGGGGCGCTTGTGGCGCCGTCCGTACCAAGTGATTCAATATATTTTCAACTGTTTTTTTACTTAACTTATCGGAGTGCACGGCGCTGAGGTGCCCCTGTATGTCCGGACATTAAATCTGATGATGAAAAAATTTCTTACCAAGCTGTTGCTCGGCAGCGTGGCACTCGTGCCGACACTCGCGGCCGATGCAGCCACTTTTGTCGGCGAGCGCAGCGATTTCCGCGACGAGACAATCTACTTCGCCATGACAACGCGATTTTACGACGGCGACCCGACTAACAATGTGTTGTCGTGGGACAAGCAGGATGTGCAGATTTCCAAAAACGACCCCGACTGGCGAGGCGATTTCGCCGGCCTTATCGAGAAGCTCGACTACATCAAGGCTCTCGGATTTACGGCGGTATGGATCACACCCGTGGTGCAGAATGCATCGGGCGAGGATTACCACGGCTATCATGCGATGGACTTCACTTCGGTCGACCTCCGGTATGAGTCGCGCAAGGAGTGGGGAGCCGGGAAGGATGTGAAGTTTCAGGATCTGATCGACGCCGCCCACGCCAAGGGTATGAAAATAATACTCGATGTAGTGCTTCAGCACACCGGTAATTTCGGTGAGGTCAATCTCAATCCGCTTTTCAAGCGCGATCAGAATATCCGCAATCAGGCAAACGTGTCGGCCTCGCTCATTCCCAATACCGAGCTTCTATCGGCCGATTATTTCGACCAGAGCGGTGAAAAGCAGTATGCCGAGCGATGGAAGTATTTCAAGAATCCTCAGTATGAGCCCAACAATTATTATCACCATTACGGCACGGGCTGGAACTGGGATCTCCCCAACCGATGGTGGGGGCAGATAGCGGGCGACTGTGTCGACCTCAACACTGAAAATGACTATGTGGCCCGGTACATCGTGGACTGCTACGGCGAATTTATTAAAATGGGTGTCGACGGCTTCCGCATCGATACCGCCGGCCACATCGCACCGCTCACGTTCAACAAGCAGTTTATCCCTCAGTTTCACGCCATAGCCGAGCAATACAAGGACAAGCGCCTTAACGGCTGCGAGTTTTTCATGTTCGGCGAGTGTTGCCAGCGCTTCCAAGGATCGGTGGTCTACCGCGACCAGCCCAATCTGTCAAGCTATTTCTACACATGGAAATCTGATCAGTCTCTCCTCGACAAGTATGACGGCAACGCCGACTGGTGGCGCTCACAGACACTGCCCGAGGGTCACGACACACCCGTGGGTCCCATGGCAGTATGTGAGCAGGATACCAAGGACAAGCCTGTGAGCAACAACGCCCTGATGCTCAACGGTGCTTGGCACGAGCCTGACTATTCGCAACGCAGCGGCCTGTCGGTAATCGATTTTCCGATGCACTACTGTTTCAACAATGCCTCATCGGCTGTAGATATCGCCCGCAAAGGCGACAATAAATACAACGACGCATCGTGGAATGTGGTCTATGTGGATTCCCATGACTATTGCCCGGGGCCTAACGACGGAACGCGCTTCAACGGCGGCACGGCGCAGTGGGCCGAAAATCTGTCGTTGATGTTCAGCTTCCGCGGTATTCCGTGCATATATTACGGCTCCGAAGTGGAGTTCAAGAAAGGGCTGCCGATTGATGTGGGAGGTTCCAACAACAAGACACCCCGTTCGCAATCAGGCCGCGCCTACTACGGCACTTACATGGAGGGTGATATCGATGCCTCCGATTTCGGCGAATACACTGCCTCGGGCAACGCAGCCACCACGCTCAACGGCGATCTTGCCCAACACATCATCCGCCTCAACAAGATTCGCGCCGCAGTGCCGGCGCTTCGCAAGGGTCAGTACACTTTCGACGGATGCTCCGCTTCCGGCGGATGGGCATTCAAGCGTGCCTACCGTGATTCGTATGCTCTCGTGGCTGTCAACGGCGGAGCCACATTCACCGGCGTTCCCGCAGGCACATACGTCGACCTCGTGACGGGTAAATCCTATACTCCCGCGGGCGGCACCATCACCGTTGACGCTCCCCGCGGCCAAGGTCAGCTCCGCGTGCTTGTCAAGGACTGGACCGGCGGTAAGGTAGGCACCGACGGTAAATTCATCTACGACACCACACCCGTGGCTCACGGCGGAAATCCGTCGTTCGACGACCCGGGCACGCCCTACTATTACACTGCCGACGATGCCGTGGGCAAGCCCGCCGTGACGTTTGACCCCGCCGGCGGCTCGTTCAAGACACCTTCACTCACCGTCACAGCCTCTCTCAACGAAGTGGCTTCATCGGGCTGGTATCAGATAGGCTCAGGTGAGAGAGTGAACCTCAACAAAGGGGGCAAATCGACATTCTCAATAGGTGAAGGCGTTGCATTCGGCGAGAATATCACCGTGAGCTGGGGTGCCGACGACATGACGGGAAAAGTCACCTACCGCAAGGTCGACCCGCAAGCCACTATCACGGTATACGTCACCGGCCCCTCCGCGCCCAACTTCTATGCATGGTATTCCGATGAGACCGGCAGGAATATTGAGCCAAACGGTTCATGGCCCGGCCGCACGCTTACAAGTCACTTAGTTATCGACGGCCGCACATTCCACTACTTTACCTTCGACGAAGGCGAAAGCGTCAACTTCATCTTCAACAACGGCAGCGCCAAGACCGCCGACATCACCGGAGTGACCGCCGACTCCTACTACGAATGGGACGGAGGCACAGGCTACCGCAGGCTCGAGAGCCCGTATGATGATCCTTATGTACCTTCGGGCAAGGAAGTCACCGTTTATTTCGACAACACCCGCGCCGGCTGGGGCAACGTAAACGTTTATGTCTACGGCGACACATCAGCCGACGAGATTGCAGGTGGTTGGCCCGGCAAATCGATGACCAAAGACACAGCCACAGGTTATTATGTATATACCTTCAACACCGATCGCGACTTCACCCGAATGAACGTGATATTCAACAACGGCAGCGGATCGCAGACAGGCGACAACGTGAAGATGCGTCAGGGCGGGATATATGATATCAACGGTTATACGGGTTCATCAGGCATAGATTCTTTAGTCACCGACACTGACTCGCCTGCAGAGTATTACAATCTTCAGGGAATCCGCGTTGACCATCCCGCATGCGGCGTCTACATCATGCGCCGCGGCTCACTGGTGAAAAAAGTATTCATTCAATAATCACTCTCCGCGATTATTATTCCTCTATCACTTCGGCAAGCACTCGGGCTATGCCGTCGTGAAAATCGGCAGCGCCGGGAAATTTTGCCTTAAAAGGTGATTTCCCGGCGGTGTCTATATAACCCCATTTCGATTTAGCACCCGTGCGCACGCGGGCATAGCCTTCACAAAACGGCTCGGCCTGAGCAAACTTCGGTTCTATCACGAATTGCCCCGACTCGTTGACATACCCTTCCTTATCTCCGGTACGCGAGGGAGCCAGTCCGTCGTGAAACTCTACCGTCACCGATGCCACAGGTGCCGGCTCAGGTGCAGCTTCACCGCGGGTATTGATATAACTGAATTTCCCGTCTTTCATCACGCGGGCCACGCCGTCGCGGAAATCTTCGGCGTTGTCATATACCGGTCCTATCGCATACTCACCGTCGCGACCTATATATCCATACTTGCCGTCCGAGCCCACCCATGCGAGGCCATCGTGAAACTCACCGGCATAATCATATTTCGGCTCTGCCACATATGCCCCCGAGCGATCTATGAAGCCATACTTGCCGGCCACCATCACCATCGCGATTCCGTCGGTAAAATTCCATGCCTTATCATATAAAGGTGGTATCACATATGCCCCTTCATGATTTATGAAACCCCACTTGTCGTCGAGCATCACCCGGGCCATACCGCCGTCGAAACTATCGGCGACCTGATACTGAAGATCTATCACCACCGCGCCGGAGCGATCGATATAGCCTCGCCGCCAGTCAATCCCCACCACGGCCAGATTCTCGCTGAAATCCCGCGCATCATGATATTTCGGTTCGATCACGAAATTGCCCTTGGTGTCGATAAAGCCCCAGAGCAGTGTTTTCTCTTTCTTCATAAATCATTAGTTTAGAGAGGTGAATTTTTATGTTTACAACAATATTTCAACCCATTATGTTTTCCAGCCCGCGGGCGCCATATCATTTCATACATCACAGGCACCACTTCATACATCGCGCCCCGCAATACTTGGCGCTTCCGTTTCACACCCGTAATTTTGTATCGAAATAATAAAACAACAATATCAGCTATGAACATTTTCAATCTTTTCAAAAAGCACAAACACACAGTCTACTCAAAAGTCAGCGAAACGAGCCATACCCCTCAGGGAGAACCCGCCCCCGC
>JAIDUB010000100.1 GCA_029060405.1 Duncaniella sp.
CGTATGAGACCCCCTATATAAATTGCAAATTATCAATAATTTTAAAAATTAAATACAATCATTATGAAACATCCTATTTTATTTTTTGTATTCGGAATTTTATGTTCCCTTTGTTCATGTACTTCAGATGAGGACAAAGCACTTCAGACAGTCAAACAATTTGCGGAAGCTGTCCAAAACAAGAATGTTGACCTTCAAAAAGAATTGTTTCCGCTAAGTACATTAGGATCATGTAATGGCGTAATTGATTTGAACGGCGCAACAGTAAAAAAAGGGGGTGATATATTTACGGTTTCACTTCCAGGCTCTCGCGTTTTCTATGTAGAAAAAACTGCAGGGAAATTTGTTATCGAAGACTCACGCAATGTTCTTGTTGAATCCATAGATACAAATTACGATGATTCTATGAATGCAATGTATACTAAGGCGTTATTAAATAAGCGGAATACGGAAAGCACTAAATATGGAATTGGAGTGAAATCAGGAATGATTAAAGGGAAAGGAATTGATACCGATGTGACGTTACTAAAGAACTTGAATTCCTTAAACGAAAATAATGATTTCGTTAAGTTCCTTGGCCAAAAATATCCTGATGCAATGCAAGGAAATATGAAAACGCTCGACGTTAAACAAAAACGTATCGGAGGTCTTTATCGGGTAGATGTACTATCTGAAAGTGGTGGAAACGCTGGAGGATATGTTGCAGCTACAGTTTTTAATAAAGATGGTAGACGGGTAGCACGAAATGTTGGTAAAATAGAAGGATCTGCGACAGGAGATAGACAATCTACGATGATATTATTTAAATCAGACGTAGTCGGTGAAATTGGGAAAATAGAGGTTGATTATATTTTAGATAATTTGGACGATATGGATTGTCTACTATATTTTGCTCCGTTATCAACAACAGATTATCAGGATTTTATTAACCAAAAAAAATGAAGATTATCAGATAGTAATAATAAAAAAGGGTTGCGTCATTTTGACACGACCCTTTTTTAATACTGATATTTTTTTACTTTACCGCTTTGAAGCTCATGTCGAGGCCTTTGACGGAGTGGGTGAGGGCGCCGATGGAGATGAAGTCGACGCCGGCTTCGCCGTAGGCGCGGAGGGTGTCGAGCGTGATACCTCCTGATGATTCAACTTCAGCGCGGTGGTCAATCAGCTTGACGGCTTCGGCAGTGCGCTCGGGGGTGAAGTTGTCGAGCATGATGCGGTCGACTTTGGCGTCGAGTGCCTGAAGGATTTCATCGGTGTTGCGCACTTCCACCTCTATTTTCAGGTCTTTTCCTTTTTCAGCCAGATATTTGCGGGCGGCAGCCACGGCCTTGTCAATTCCTCCGGCGAAGTCCACATGATTGTCCTTTATAAGGATCATATCAAACAGACCTATGCGGTGGTTCATGCCTCCGCCTATCTTCACTGCTTCTTTTTCGAGCAGACGCATACCGGGAGTAGTCTTGCGGGTGTCGAGCACCTTGCAATTGAGGCCGTCGAGGCGGCTCTGATAGCGGGCGGTTGTGGTGGCGATTCCGCTCATGCGCTGCATGATGTTGAGCATGGTTCGCTCGGTCTGTAGCAATGAACGCACACTGCCTTCGACCTTGAAGGCTACATCGCCCGGTTTCACGTGAGCGCCGTCGTGGATAAAGACGGTCATTTTGAGCTCAGGATCGAATTTCTCGAAAACTTTTCGTGCCACTTCCACACCGGCGAGAATGCCTTCCTCCTTTACTATGAGCTGCTGGCATCCCTGCTCCTCGGCGGGAATGGTGGAAAGGGTTGTATGGTCACCGTCGCCCACGTCCTCGGCAAACGCGAGGGTGAGGAGGTCGTCAATCTGTTGTTCGTAAGATTTCATCGTGATAATTGTATTTAATGCGATTTAGTCGCCCATCGTGCGGAGAAGTTCATCATTGTCAGACGTACGCTCCATGCGGTCCTTGATAAATTCCATGGCTTCGATGGAGTTGCGGTCGGAGAGGAAGCGGCGGAGTATCCACATGCGGTTGAGCGTCTCCTGACGGAGCAGCAGATCGTCGCGGCGGGTAGAGGAAGCCATGATGTCGACGGCGGGGAATATGCGCTTGTTTGACAGTTTGCGGTCAAGCTGAAGCTCCATGTTGCCCGTGCCCTTGAATTCCTCGAAAATCACCTCGTCCATCTTCGACGAAGTTTCGGTGAGGGCAGTGGCGATGATGGTGAGCGAGCCGCCGTTTTCGATATTGCGGGCTGCGCCGAAGAATCGCTTGGGTTTCTGCAGGGCGTTGGCATCAACACCACCTGAAAGAATCTTGCCCGAAGCGGGAGCGCATGTGTTGTAGGCACGTGCAAGACGGGTGATGGAGTCGAGCAGAATCACTACGTCGTGTCCGCATTCCACCATGCGCTTGGCTTTCTCGAGCACGATCGAAGCGATTTTTACATGACGGTCGGCCGGCTCGTCGAATGTCGATGCGATCACCTCGGCATTCACGCTGCGCGACATATCGGTAACCTCCTCGGGGCGCTCGTCGATGAGCAGAATCATGATGTAGGTTTCGGGGTGATTCTCGGCTATGGCGTTGGCTATATCCTTGAGAAGGATAGTCTTACCGGTCTTGGGCGGAGCCACGATCAGTCCGCGCTGACCTTTACCGATGGGAGAGAACATGTCGACCACTCGGGTGGAAATATTGCTTGAGCGGCCTGATGTGAGGTCGAATTTCTCATCGGGGAAAAGCGGAGTAAGGTGCTCGAATGCCACGCGGTCGCGCACGAATTCGGGTGAACGTCCGTTGATGCTCCTTACATTTGTAAGCGGGAAATATTTTTCATTTTCGCGGGGCGGACGCACGCTTGCCTCCACGACGTCGCCAGTGCGGAGACCCCACTGGCGGATCTGCTGCTGGGTTACAAGCACATCATCGGGCGAAGCGAGATAATTATAGTCGCTCGAGCGGAGGAATCCGTGACCTTCGGGCACGATTTCAAGCACGCCCGAAGCGTCGATGATATCGTCGAAATTATAATTGGGGAGCGGCTGACGCTGCTGCTGTTGCTGGTAATTATTGTTACCGTTATTATTGTTATTGTTGTTACGGTTTTTCTTATTCTTCTTACCTTGCTGTTGCTGAGGTTTCTCGGCGACAGGTTCGCCGATCACGATAGGCGCCGGGGCCGCGGCTGCGATAGCCTGCTCGCGTTCCTGCTGGGAGCGGGGGGCAAAGGTGCGGCCTCCCGAGCGGGGGAAGAACTGTCCGAAATCGGAATTCTTGCCGGGACGGAAATCACGCTTGCGCTGCTGTTGCTGCTGGGCAGCCTGAGAGTCTCCATCGGCCGAAACCGGCGCGGGTGCGCCTTCAGGTGACTGGGTGTCATTACTGCCGTTATCGGTTGCGACTACCGGAAGAAGTGTTTCCGCTGCAGGTTGCTCTTCTACGGGAGATTCCGGCTGAGCAACATTGCTTTCGGGCTGAGGCTCGGCTTCCGGCTGAATTTTTTCGTCGTTACGTGGACGGCCGCGACGGCGCTTGGGCTTATTTTCAGCGTCGGTTTCCTGCGCCGCGGGTTCAGGTTGCATTTCCTGATTCTCCGGTTGAGCAGCTGCCTGTTCAGTGGGCTGCACAGCATCAGAAACCGGTTGCTCGGGAGCATCGGCAGCTTTTTTGGGCTTGCGGCCGCGTCGTTTGGGCTGATCCTGCCGTTCGGGCTGCACAGCATCATTGGGCTTATCTTTCGGAGCACGCTTGCGCTTTTCGGCAGAAGCGTTAGCAGCTTTGTCGTCGGCCTGCTGGTCGAGAATTCGGTAAACAAGAGCTTCCTTATCGGAAGTATCAATTTTTTTCAAACCCATGGATTCGGCTACTTCGCGAAGCTGGTCGGGAGCCATGGTATTCAGTTCATCGATTGATAACATACAATATTGATATATGTAGCAATTATATTTTTAAACCTAAAGAACGGATACTGAAGTAAATTGCGAAAAATGACAGAATTGCAATCGCCTTTGCGTCAACTTAATAGCTTCGGGGCGCAATTATGAAATTAATTCGGTAACTGACGGAACATGCGATTCCGCTAAATAAGACCTGTCAGTAATCGCGCCATATCGAGGCATGACACCATTCTGCCGGTTTCTGATTTAATGAAAGGTAGGGGAGAGGAAAATAACAGTTTAACGTGAGAATTGAAAAGCAGTGCTTTTCCCTAAAACATTGCAAATTTACTAACAAACTTCCAATTTTCCAAATTTAGCTACACTAAGAAATGCAACAAAAAGTTTAAAAAATGGCAAAATGGCAAAAATCATACTGAATCAGTCGCGCGCATGCACGAGCAGCGAAGCCATATCGCGACGCGACCGCACTTTGATCGACACCGGTGTATAGTCTATATAACCGAGCTCCTTCAGATGATCGAGGGCGGCTACAAGACTTGAACGGGGTACACCGAATACAGCGCAGAAATCGCGTTGACGGCACGAAAGAACTATATCCTTGCTGTCGCGCTGGGTGAGAGCTATTATCCAGAAGGCTATTCGTTCCTCAAGCGACCCTGTGGTCAAGGCAAGCACGCCCTCGACACTCTTTTGAGCCGAACTCGAAATGTGGTTCAGATAGTTGAACATAAATACCTCGTCGGTCGACAGCAGACGTGTGAAATCGGCTTTACTGATCTGCATGACCGATACCGTATCAATAGCCACCACCCGGCAGGGATATACCGTTGACCTGCCAAAAAGATACTCCGGCATCACCACCGACGGAGCGTCGATTGTCGAAGTCACGGAAAAGCGTTCATCGTGGGTCGAAACGGTAAGTCTCACCTTGCCCGAGATAATGAATTTCAGCGAATCGCAAGGATCATCGGGATATATCAATGTCTCGCCCTGAAGATATTTCAGAAACGCAAGCCGGGTATTACCTACGATTTCCGATAATCGGTTATAGCTCACGCCGTTGAAAAGCGGGAGATTCATCAGGGTCTCAAACATCGTCTGCTCCATATAGTCAAAAAATGAGGTTCTTATGAATTAACAACAACTGTCAGCGCTGTTTTGTTTCTTTTTTCGACTTAAAATACAGCTGGAGAGAATTAATCGTGTTCTGCCATGCTATATATGCGGCCGGACCGACCGATGATATGGGGTTGAGATATGAAAGCGCCATCCATATGGCGAGCACCGTGTTTTTCTGACCGAGTCCCTGCGCCCCGGCGATTTTGTCGCCGCAGGCATTGCCGATTCGTCGGCCTATATAGAACTGACCGGCGCACATCACTCCCGCCACTACAGCTATGAGTATCATTTCAGATGCCATTTCGATAGGTTCGGCCATCACGAATGTCACTGCCCGACCCACAACTATAAACAGCGATATCGCCCAGATATAGAACGACAGTTGCTGGTGTGTGGCAATGGCATGGCGCGCACGCTGCGAAATGCGGCCTGTGAGTACCGCAGCAATCAGCGGCAGCAGTATCAGCGGTATTACTTTAGCCGAAATAGTCAGCATGGAGTCGAAGAAATCCATATTTCCTCCGTTGCCGAGAAATGTAAACAGTACAGGCGCGAGAAATGCCACCGAAATATTGGATATAATGGAGTAGGCTATGAGTGCCGATATGCTGCCGCCCAGCATGGAGGTGATCACCGGGGCTGCCGTGGCCGTGGGGCAGAACACACATATGAATGCACCCTGCGCCACATCGGTGCCGAGCGGAAGAAACAGATAATAGGCTGCAAGCGATCCCGGTATCTGCACAAGCAGGAGCAGCAGCGACATGCGGCTCACGCGCAACCGGTGGAAATCGGCCTTGCAGAATGTGATATAAAGCATCAGGAATATCAGGTAGGGAGCTATAAATTCCACTTTTTCCATGAATGAGTGGAATATTATGCCGCCGAGCATCGCTATGGGAAGCATCCACGGCTTCAGCCGCTGAAGAAACATGGAGTATTTCATATCGGGAAAATATGCCGACGGATCGTTTCATCGCGAAATCGATCCGTCGGCTGCGGATTAAATGAAATGGAAAGTATTATCTGTCAGAAGAAACATAATATCAGAGCCTGAGCTGCTACCACGCGCAGGAACATGGTGAGCGGGTATACGGTCGAGTAGGCTACGGCCGGTGCATCGCTGCCTGTAGCGCCGTTGGCATAGGCAAGGGCAGGGGGATCGGTGCATCCGCCCGATACCAGACCCATGATAGTGAGATAGTTTATCTTATATACACCGCGCGCTATGCAGCCCACGATAAGGAGAGGGAGGAATGTGATGATGAAACCCCATATCACCCACCACATACCGGTGGTGTTGAATACCGTTGCAGCGAAATCCTTACCCGACGATATACCCACCGATGCAAGGAACAGGCATATACCCAGCTCGCGAAGCATGAGCGAAGCCGACGACGAGGTATAGGTGACGAGTTTGAACTTATATCCGAAGCGGCTCATGAGAATTGCCGCTACAAGCGGACCGCCTGCGAGACCGAGTTTCATGCCGAATCCCACATTTATCGAGCCCAGTATGATACCGAAGAGGATACCCACGAAGATAGTGATGAGATTGGGATGGTCAAGTCGTTTCATCGAATTGCCGAGACGCACGCCGAGACGCTCTATATCGTTGAGGTCGCCCACCACGGTGAGACGGTCGCCGACTTGCAGGCGGAGGTTGGGCGATGCGAGAAGATCCACACCCGAGCGGTTGACGCGGGTACAGTTGAGACTGTAGGCAGTGTGGAGGCGGAGAGCACCGAGGCGCACACCGTTGTATTTGTTCTGGGTGATTACGATGCGGCGCGAGAATACTTCGCTCTGCACCTCTTCCCAGTCCATCTTGATTTCGTTGCCTACCACCCCCTGAAAGCGAACCTCGGCTGAAGCAGAGAGAACTACGTAGAGCTTGTCGCCGACATGCACTTCCGTTTTCGATGTAGGTATCTCAACCTTGCCGTCGGCACCCATGCGCCGGCTCACCACGAAGTCGCAGTCGAGAATTTCGTGAAGCTCATGCAGGGTCTTGCCGTCGATAAGCGGATTGGTCACTTCAAACGAAAGGATGAGCGGCTTGCTTGTGGAATTTTCAGCTTCCTGATTGATGGCCGCAATCTCATCCTCGGGCTTGATTTTGAAAAGAATCTTGATTACAAACATCGACAGGATTATACCGATTACGCCGAGAGGATAGGCGGCCGCATATCCCATAGCCATAAGGTTGATGGCTTCGGGTGTGCCGGCTGTCTGCTGCGCGGCTGCGAGACCGGGGGTATTGGTGACGGCGCCCGACATCACACCCACGAGTGCTGTAATCATAGTGTTACCGTCGATATAGAAGATTATGAGCACGATAGCAACGTTGAGCAGGATTATCAGCACCGCAAGCATGTTAAGAAGTATACCTCCCTGCTTGAACGATGAGAAGAAACCGGGGCCGACCTGCAGACCGATCGAGAAAATAAACAGGATAAGACCGAACTCTCTGACGAATTTAAGCACTTCAGGATTGACGATATAGCCGAGATGACCCATGATGATGCCCACGAAGAGCACAAATGTGACACCCAGCGAAACGCCTCCTACCTTGATTTTGCCCAGAAACACACCGGCTGCAATCACGAAAGAGTAGAGCACCAGTGTGCTCGCAAGTTCCATGTTGCCGGGGCCAAGCAGCTTAAGAAGCCATTCCATAGAAATTGTATTATTAGAACCTATTATAATGTATATCAGATAATTTGCACCTAATAGCACTCAAATCTCAATTCCGGTGCGGAATTGTTGTGCAAAGATACGAAATATTGTTGGGATTTTTAGTTACCTTTGTGTCAAATTTTCGCTTGCGATGAAAACTACTCCATTAATCGACGTAATCATTCCTGTCTACAATCGTGCTTCGATCGTGGAAAAAACACTGCGAAGTATCGAGCGGCAGACGGTTTGGCCGGCAAGGGTGATTCTTGTCGATAACAATTCAACTGACGGAACAATGCAGGTGCTCAAGCGGTGGGCTGAAGAAATGACAGGGCGCGGCTTGCAGGTGAAGGTGCTTTCCGAAGCGATGGCCGGAGCGGCAGCAGCGCGAAATCGCGGACTTGATGCTTCGGCAGCGGAGTATGTGATGTTTTTTGACAGTGATGATGTCATGCTC
>JAIDUB010000101.1 GCA_029060405.1 Duncaniella sp.
GTGTGTGGGGGCGTTATTCTTTGTCGAATTCGGCGGCGATGCGGGCGGCGATGGCTTGCATTTCGTCGGCCGGCAGGGAGAGTTTGTGGCTGAAATCCATGTCTTTCTCGCTGTTGAGCGGGATGAGGTGGATGTGGGTGTGGGGTACTTCAAGCCCTATCACAGCCACTCCTATGCGCTTGCAGGGCATTGCGCGCTCGAGGGCTTTGGCTACGCGGCGGGCAAATGCGGTGAGTGCGGCATATTCTTCTTCGGTGAGATTGAATATGTAGCTTTCTTCCTTGCGGGGGATTACGAGTACATGGCCGGGTGCCACGGGGTTGATGTCGAGAAAGGCATAGTGCTTGTCGTCCTCGGCTACTTTATAGGAGGGGATTTCGCCGGCTGCGATTTTAGAGAATATGGTAGCCATGATCAGAAGTTGATTTCTACGATTTCAAATTTCATGAGGCCGGCGGGAACCTTGATTTCCACGACTTCGCCGAGCTTGTGGCCGAGAAGCCCTTGGGCGATGGGGGTTGACGAGCCTATTTTCTTGTCTTTGAGATTGGCTTCGGAGTCGGCCACGATGGTGTATTCCATCGTCATGCCGTTGGCGACGTTTTTGATTTTCACGCGGTTGAGTATCTGCACCTCGTGGTTGTTGAGGTTGCTTTCGTCGATGATGCGTGAGTTGGCCACAAGGTCCTTGAGCTGCGAAATCTTCATCTCGAGCATGCCCTGCGCTTCCTTGGCGGCGTCATATTCGGAGTTTTCGGAAAGGTCACCTTTGTCGCGGGCCTCGGCGATGGCGGCGGATATGCGGGGGCGCTCCACCGACTCGAGGTAGGCGATTTCTTCCATTTTCTTCTTGTAACCTTCCTTGGTCATATATGTAATAGCCATGGTAATAAAGTTTTGAATGTTGGTGTTAGAGAGTTGGTAAACTATAAAAGATAGAATCTCGAGGCATGGTGCTACGAGACTCTAATGAAAAGAATGAATGTATAACCTGAGCACAAAGGTAAGCATATTTTGCGGCAGAGCCAACTAATCGTGCCGCAAAATGCAGGGAATGTTAATAACTTGTGCCGGGTATACTCTAAAGACGACGCATGTATCTCCCCGCCGAGGGGGTGATACACGCGTCGCATATGGATTATTGGCGGCGGGAATTATTCGGCGGGTTCCACATCTACCACCTCGACCTCAAACACGAGAGTCGACATGGGAGGAATGTTGCCCATCGACTTGCTGCCGTAGCCGAGTTCGGCGGGGATGATGAGGGTGTAGACGCCACCCTTCTGCATCATCGCAAGACCTTCGGCGAAGCCGGGAATTACATTGGAGGTGGAGAAGCGTGCGCCTTCGCCTGAATCGAATTCAGTGCCGTCCACGAGTTTGCCCTTGTAGTTTACCACAGCGCGGCCTTTTGCACCTACCTTTTCGCCTTCACCTTCCTTCACTACCTTGTAGTTAAGACCTGAAGGGGTGGTTACGATAGAGGGATCGTCGGCCTTAGAAGCCTCGATGTATTTCTGTCCGGCGGCGACGTTGGCCTGAGCTTCGGGAGTGGCGGCTGCTTCAGCCTCCTTCTTCTCCTCGGCGAGCTGCATGGCGCGACGGCTCATTTCCGACAATTTACCCTGAAGCATCATGATGTCCTGTTCTGAAACGGAGTCGCTGTTGAAAGCTTTCTTGAATTCGTTCATGAATGCCTTGCGGTCGACGGGAACGCCTGCCGATTCGAGACGGTAGAGATTCTGCATCATCTGCTGGCCGATGTTGATACCTACGAGGAAGCCCTGATCGGTGGTGTCGGCGAGCACCATTGTCTCTACACCCTTGAGGATGCCTGCTTTGCCGAATTTAGAGCGTTCTTCGGCTGGTACCTGCTTGTACTGCATGAGCCAAGTTGAACCGTTGGTCTCGCCGGCTACCAGCGAGAGAGAGTCGCCGAGGGCAGCGAGTTCATCGTTGCCGGCCGATTTCTTTGAGGAGTCGCATGAAGCGATCGAGAGCGCGAGAGCGGCAGCTCCGCACGCTAAGAGGATTTTCTTCATAATTTTCAGTGTGTTACTACTTTATTATTTTGTGTGATTGATTTATTTGATAACCTTGAGCAGCTCTACGTCAAATATAAGAGTGGCGTTGGGGCCTATCACGCCGCCCGCGCCCTGAGGACCGTAGGCGAGCTGCGAGGGTATGAAAAGGCGCCATTTCGAGCCTTGGGACATCATCTGCAGCGCCTCCACCCATCCGGGTATCACCTGAGTCACGCCAAATGTCGCGGGTGTGCCGCGCTCAACCGATGAGTCGAATACGGTGCCGTCGATGAGCTTGCCGGTGTAGTGTACTTCCACGCGATCCTGAGCGGTGGGTTTGGGACCGTCGCCTTCGGTGAGTACTTCATACTGCAGGCCCGAGGGGGTGATGTGGACTTCGGCGCGCTTGCCGTTTTCCTCGAGGAATTCCTTGCCGGCCTTTTCGTTTACGGCCGACATCTCGGCGGCTGCCGCTTCCTGTTTCTTCTGCATTTCGGTGAAGTAGGCCTGTATTTCGGCTTTGGCTTCATCGTAGGTCATCTTGGGCTGCGAGCCGTAAAACACGGCTGCCACGCCGTCGGCGAAGTCCTGAACGTTGATTTCGCTGATGCCTGAAGCTTTAAAATTGTTGCCCATGCTCAGTCCGAGAGCATAGCTGATACGGTCAAGTTTCTGTTCCATTTCTTTATTCATTAATTGATTGTGTTAAACCTATGTCGTGTGATGCAGGTTTAGCGCGGTGCAAAGTTAGCGAGATTTTCGCCGCGGGGTGCAAGTTTTTTAATAAAAATTATTAAATCACATGCACGCATTGCCCCGGTATCGCTCCGGAGCCTGCATCATAAAGTTTAACGCCTCAATGTGTTGAATGGTTCAGGCTTTGAACTCGTTGAGCCGGGCGAGGTATTTGCCTATGATGTCAAATTCGATGTTGACGCGGTCGCCTGCCTTGATGGCATGGAAGTTGGTGTGCTCCATGGTGTAGGGGATGATGGCCACGGAGAATGCGTTGCGGTCGCTGTCGCACACGGTAAGGCTCACACCGTTGACGGTTACAGAACCTTTTTCAACCGTCACGTAGCCTTTGGCGGCCATGGCCGGATCTATGTCGTAGCGGAAGCGGAAATAAGCGCTGCCGTCGACTTCGGTGATGCTCTCGCACACGGCGGTGGTGTCGACATGTCCCTGTACGATGTGACCGTCAAGGCGGCCGTCGAGCTTCATGCTGCGCTCGAGGTTTACAAGCGAGCCTTCGGTGAGGGCGCCCAGATTGGAGCGGTCGAGGGTCTCGCGGATTGCGGTGACGGTATATGTGCCGTCGGGGTTGAGCGACACCACGGTGAGGCACACTCCATTGTGAGCCACGCTCTGGTCGATAGTCAGCTCGTCGACAAACGAGCACTTTACATCGATATCGATGTTACCGTTGTTTTCTCTCACGGCTGTCACACGCGCGGCCTCTTCTACTATTCCTGAAAACATGTTGAGTTCTTTTATTGGGATTTATCGTGATTAAAAGGGGGTAACCGGGGTTGATGAGGGTTAATCCCGATGCAAAATTACTACATTTTGCGGAATCACCGCAGGCATGCTATTGTTAAAGTCTGCCGAAAAATCATTACAATAATTAACAGAAATTTAACAGAATGAGAATTACCGCCAAGCGGGAGCGGAGAAAAAGGTTGTAAAATATACAATTCTAACAATACCTGATAATCAGCGTATTAACATCGGATTTCACATTTTTTAGCAAGGGGTTTACAATTTTTATCCTCAAAAAATTTCGTCAAGCGGCTCAAAATTACTAAATTTGAGCAGTAACAAATGGTAACTGCAAAATAATCTTAAAATTCCGTCAAATGGAGCAAACCTTAGTCATCTTCAAACCGTCGGCCATAGAGCGCGGCCTTGTGGGCGAGATAGTAGCCCGCTTCGAGCGCAAAGGCCTCATAATATCGGCCATGAAGATGATGAATCTCAGCGAGGAGCTTCTGCGCGAGCATTACGCCCACCTCACCGACAAGCCTTTCTTCCCTGAAATCCTCTCGTCGATGACAGCGTCGCCCGTAATCGTCATGATCCTCTCGGGCAAGGAAGCTATCAGCGTGGTTCGCCTTATGACCGGAGCCACCAACGGCCGTCAGGCCGCTCCCGGTACTATCCGCGGTGACTTCGCCATGAGCAATCAGGAAAATGTCATCCACGCCTCGTCGTCGCCCGAAGATGCGGCCGCTGAAATCAAGCGTTTCTTCTCCCCCGGCGAAATCTACGATTACCGACCCGTTGCCATGAAATACATCAACGGTCCTTCGGAATAAATTTCCCCCCCCGACCGGATTATAATCATCTCCTCAACTTCAAAAACCACCTTAGTAACTTCATGAAACTTCTTAAATTTTCCTCTCTTATAGCTGCCGCCCTCGCCGTAATGTCGGCTACTCCCGCAATGGCTCAGCGTCAGCTCCCCGCCGGACATAATTCGCAGCACTCCAAGCTGCTTGCCTCGCAGGACGCCTCATCCAACCCCTTTAAATTTGAAAACAACTCGCGACTGATGCGCGACATCAAGGAACGCGAGAATATGCTCGACAGCGAGATTTTCACCACTTGCTGGGATTCGCAGGCCGTCGACCCCTACGGCAATTCGGTGGAAGTGCCCGAGCGCAAGGATATCGATGTATCGGAATATGTGGCTCCCATTCAGGGAATTGTCACTTCCAATTACGGCTACCGTCCCCGCTTCGGACGCAATCACAAAGGTATTGACCTCGCCCTGCATGTAGGCGACACGGTGCGTGCTGCTTTCTCGGGCAAGGTGCGTCTGGTGCGATATGAGCGCAAAGGTTACGGCCACTATGTGGTGATGCGCCACGAAAACGGTCTTGAGACCGTCTACGGCCACCTCAGCCGCACCCTCGTCAAGCCCAACCAGTATGTGAAAGCCGGCGATCCTATAGCTCTGGGCGGTAACACAGGCCGCAGCACCGGTCCTCACCTCCACTTCGAGACCCGCTATCTCGGTCGCGCAATCAATCCCGCCGAAATCATAGACTTTGAAAACAAGACGGTGCTCCGCGATGTGTTCACTTTCAACAAGAATATCCACGGCGTCACACCTGCCGTGAGCAAGAAAGCCAAAGCATCGAAGCGCACTTACGCTTCATCGAAGAAGCGCACCACAAAACGTCGCAAATAATCTCCGCTTAGATATATAACACCAATCAGTCCCATCTCTCTTCTATTCAATTACGACATCACATTATCTCAGGCAGAGCCGCATCGGATTTCCGGTGCGGCTCTGTCTTTACGGTCGATATTTCGCAAGGGAGGGATTTTTGAATCATATTGCAGGCGCACCCGGGGCGATAATCAGGAGATAAGAGAATGAGTGCTGTGGATGACTATCGCCGGGGCAGGCCTTGGCGGCTCTCAGGTTTTCACAAAGCTTAGTGTGAGCCGTTACAGATAAAGGGATCGATCAAGTGTCATTACTGCCGCCTCAGCCGGGAGCTTTCGTCAAGCGCCGCCTGCAGGCGTGTGGCAGCATGATTTTTTATGTTCATACTTTTACGTGCGTCGATTTTGTAATTGCTATTATACTTTTTTTGTGCGGATAAATGTAAAAAGATTGGTTTATTATCTAAGAAATATTCGCAAATTTAACTAAAATCCTTATAAATCCAAATTATTTACGAATAAAATTGAAAATATTTTTAATTTTCGAGTCTTTTCCACGCTATTTCGGGGGTGGATGTGACATGATTCAGGTGTCGCGACAGGGCGAAAAGGTAATCGCTGAGCCGGTTGATCCATTCGAGCGCCGATAATTCAAGAGGGTATCCGGCATCGGCTACATCGAGCATGCGTCGCTCAGCCCGACGGCAAAGCGTGCGTGCCACGTGGGCCTGAGCTGCGGCATGATGGCCGCCCGGGAGCAGGAAGCACTTGAACGGCGGGGTAGATGCGTCGACCGCATCGATCTGCTTCTCGAGTGCTGTCACTGCCGCTTCAGAGGGAGGCGGGAGCATGGCGCCATCCTTGCCTATCGATGCCAGATAGCTGCCCAGATCAAACAGGCGGCATGAGATTTCCTCGAGCTGCGTGGCTGCCTCCGTATCAACAGGCCCGCATTCGGCCATCAGAAGCCCTATGGCGGCGTTGAGTTCGTCGACAGTACCGTAAGCTTCCACGCGCACGTCGTTTTTCTTAACGCGCTCTCCGCCCACGAGAGAGGTGGTGCCGCGGTCACCGCCGCGGGTATACAGATTGCTTTTTTTCATAAGGTCACATTAAAAAAATTACGGCGCGCCGGGATGGTGGCGCGCCGGGAATGGGGTATTGTGATAAAGTAGGGGAGGATTATTCTTCCTCCTCCTTCATGTTGTGGAATACATTCTGCACGTCCTCGTCCTCCTCGATTTTCTCGAGGAGCTTGTTCACGGCCTCACGCTGCTCGGGAGTAACGTCCTTGAGGTCGTTGGGGATGCGCTCGAACTCTGAGCTGATGATTTCAAAACCGTTGTCCTCGAGGTATTTCTGAATGTTGGAGTATTCCTCGAAAGCGCCGTAGAGCACGATCTGCTCGTTGCCGTCCTCATCCTCGTCGTGGCCGAGTTCGTCCACACCGTAGTCGATGAGTTCGAGCTCGAGATCGTCGAGGCTCACGCCGTCTTTGGGTTTGATTTTGAATACTGACTTGTGGTCAAAGAGGAAAGTCAGCGAGCCCTGAGTGCCGAGCGAACCGCCGTGCTTGTTGAAATAAGAGCGCACGTTGGCTACGGTGCGGGTGTTGTTGTCGGTAGCAGCCTCCACGAAGATGGCGATACCGAAGGGGCCGTATCCTTCATATACTATTTCCTTGTAATCGCCGGCATCCTTGTCGGTAGCCTTCTTGATGGCGCGCTCCACGGTATCCTTAGGCATGTTGGCAGCCTTGGCGTTCTGCATGAGTGCGCGCAGGCGGGGATTGGTCGAGGGATCGGGACCACCGGCCTTGGCGGCGATGGTGATTTCCTTACCGATGCGGGTAAAAGTGCGTGACATGTTGCCCCAGCGCTTGAGCTTGCGGGCTTTACGGTATTCAAATGCTCTTCCCATAGTGAAGTATTATATTGTATATTTTTTTTGGTTATCGGAGTTCAGCACCCACACGGGTGGTGAGATTCTTGATTATCTTGTTCATTACGGCGTCGATGGCCTTGTCGTTGAGAGTCTTCTCGTTGTCCTGCAAGGTGATGGATATGGCGTAGGACTTCTTTCCGGCAGGGAGATTCTTGCCTTCGTATACGTCAAAGAGCACCACGTCGCGCAGCAGCTTGCGCTCGCTTTCGCCCACGATGATCTCGATCTGCTCGAAGGTGACGTTGTTGTCGACGAGCAGTGCGAGGTCGCGTTTCACGGGCATGGTCTTGGGCAGCGCCGTGAAGCTTACCGAGTGCTTCAGGGCGAGTGTCACGAGGTCGTGCCAATTAAGTTCGGCATACACCACCGGCACTTTTATATCCATCTTGCGGAGCAGCGGGGCCGACACTATGCCCATCGCTCCGAGATGCTTGCCCGAGCGGGTGGCTATGTCGAGCGAGGCCGAGAAGATGTCGCTTTCTCCGCGGGTGAATTTCAGCCCTGACGCGGCTATGCCGAGGCGGGAGAATACGTTGGCGACCACGGCCTTGAGGTCGAAGAATGTGGCTTCGACAGCAGGACGCACCCAGTTGGCGGCGCTCATCGAGCCGGTCATCCATATGGCCAGACGTGATGACTCGCTGTAGGGGGCGAGAGGACGCTCGGCGGTAGATTCGGCAGCGGGATTGAAGAAATAAACGTTGCCAAACTCATACATCATCAGGTCAGCGCTCTTGCGGTTGACGTTGTGGGCTATGGATTCAAGGCCGCCGAAAAGCAGGGTCTGGCGCATTACGTTAAGGTCGTTGCTGAGCGGATTGAGCAGCTTCACGCAATGGTCGGCGGGATACTGCCTGAGCCCGGTGTAATATGCCTCGGCCGTGAGCGAGTTGTTGAGAATCTCGTTGAAGCCGCGGGCGGTCATCTGCTCCGATACGAGATTGCGGAGCGTGTTATCCTCGTCCTCGCGGCTCTTGAACGACAGCGAGGAGTGGAGTGTGGATGAAATCTCCACATTGTTGTAACCGTAGATACGCAGCAGATCTTCCACCACGTCGCAGGGGCGGGTCACATCCACGCGGTAGGTGGGGACTGCTACGGTGAGGCCGGCCTCGTTTCGGTCAAGCACCACCATTTCGAGGCTTTCGAGTATCTTGACCACGGTGTCAGGCTCGATAGTCTTGCCTATGAGGCCGTTGATGTAATCAAATGTGAGTTCCACGCGGGCGGGCTCGGCCAAGGTGGGATAGAAGTCGGAAACGGGACCGGTGATGGTGCCTCCCGCCAGTTCCTTTACCATGAGGGCGGCGAGTTTAAGCACATACATGCAGCCGTTGGGGTCGACGCCGCGCTCGTAGCGGAACGATGCGTCGGTGTTCAGTCCCTGACGCCGCGCCGTCTTGCGCACCCATGTGGGGTGGAAGCAGGCACTTTCGAGGAAAACTGATGTGGCGCTTTCGGTCACGCCGGAGTCGAGGCCGCCAAACACGCCGGCGATGCACATGGGCTCATCGGCGTTGCATATCATAAGGTCGGCGGCGGTGAGGGTGCGTTCCACACCGTCGAGAGTCACGAATTTCGAGCCCTCGGCTGCGGTATCCACCACTACCTTTCCGCCCTTGATCTTAGCGGTATCGAAGCAGTGGAGCGGCTGGCCGGTGGCATGCAGAAGATAGTTGGTGATATCGACGATATTGTTAATGGGGCGCAGGCCTATGGTGAGCAGGCGGTTTTTCAGCCAGTCGGGTGACTCGGTTACCGTCACGCCCTCGACCGTCACGCCGCAGTAGCGTATGCAAGCCTCGGCGTTCTTGATCTCTACGTGAATACCGCCTTCGGCCTTCTCAACCTTAAACTCGTCCACGCCGGGGCGGTGCAGGTCGGGTGTATATCCGTGGCGCATCATCCATGCGGCAAGGTCGCGTGCCACGCCGTAGTGCGATGCAGCGTCGATGCGGTTGGGCGTGAGGTCGACTTCAAGCACATAGTCTGACTCGATGCCGAAGTATTCGGCGGCCGGTGTGCCGGGAGCGGCAGCGCCCTCGGGGAGCACGATGATACCGTCGTGGGAAGTGCCCACGCCTATTTCGTCCTCGGCGCATATCATACCCGACGATTCCACGCCGCGTATCTTGGATTTCTTGATATTGAATTCCTTGTCGCCGTCGTAGAGCGTGCAGCCTACGGTGGCAACCACCACTGTCTGGCCGGCTGCGACATTGGGAGCGCCGCACACTATCTGTGTGGCTTCGCCGTCGCCTAAATCGACCGTAGTGATATGGAGATGATCGCTGTTGGGATGTTCCTCGCAGGTGAGCACCTTACCTATTACAATACCCTTCAGTCCGCCGCGTATCGATTCCACTTCTTCAACCGAGCCCGTCTCGAGGCCGATTGAGGTCAGGGCATCGGCTACTTCCTGAGCCGACAGCGGAAGATTGACATATTGCTTAAGCCATTTATATGAAATATTCATTGGATGGGAGATTAATTTTTTTCAAAGTACAAAGATACAACAAAATACTCATTTATCAATTTGAAATTTAAAATTTAGAATTGAAATTTTAGAATGCCGTGAATTGATTTTAGTGAAGTGACAAGAATTGGGAGCAAAATTTGATAATTTTTTGTATTTTTCTGGCAAATTGTTAGGAATATTCAAAATTATGTGTAATTTTGCAGCATGTGATTACAAAAATCCTATAAGAATGGAAAAGATCGACAACCTTGACCGAAAAATACTCGAGATAATAATGCGCAATGCGCGTATTCCTTCAAAAGATGTAGCGCAGGAGTGTGGCGTGTCACGCGCCGCGATTCATCAGCGCATCCAGCGTATGATTGACCTTGACGTTATCACAGGGTCGGGTTATACGGTCAATCCCAAGGTGTTGGGTTACCGCACATGCACTTATATAGGGGTAAATCTTGAGCGCGGCGCCATGTACCGACAGGTAGTGCCGGAGTTTGAAAAAATACCCGAGGTGGTGGAGTGTCATTTCACCACAGGCCCCTATACGATGCTGATTAAAGTGTATGCCCGCGACAACGAGCACCTGATGGAGCTGCTCAATTCCCACATTCAGAATATTCCCGGTGTGACGGGTACGGAGACCCTCATTTCACTCGAGGAGTCGATTCACCGCGATATGCCGGTAAGGTATGATTCATGATTATTGATTCATGATTCATGATTCATGATTAATGATTCATGATTCATGATTTTTTGCAGAAGGGCTTGAGTATCAATCCTTAATCCTTTAATCCTTAATCCTTAATCCTTAATCATTGATCGTTAATCGTTTCAGTGGTTGTGCTCGCCGTGGTCGGCTGCCATTGAAGCGATGTAGAATGTACCTTCTACCGCCACGCGCGTATCGCTCGTGACAGGCATCGAGCCATCGGGGGAGGGGAGTATCGCGGTGATTCCGTCGGCGCTGACGCCGGTGGTTACAGCGGTCTTTACGAGGTGAAGCTCGTCGTCATCCTCATGTTCGATTACAAATACATAGCTTTTGCCGCCTTCGGTAGTGAATGCATCTGACGGCAGAGTGAGCTCGGTGCGGTGCCCGGTATTGAGGCGTGCGGTGACGCCCATTCCGGGGAGCAGGCGCACGTCGGCCGGAATGTCGCTCAGGTCAACGCGCACCTCCACGGCCTTCGTGGCGGGATCGATGGCGGGGTTGACCGATACAACTTTTCCGCTAATTACCACGGAGGGATTGTTGAGAAGCGTTACAGTGGCGGTCTCACCCGTGGTGACGAGAGGTAAATCCTTTTCAAATACGGTGGCGGTGCAGTATATACCCGAAGCGTCGAGAATCGACATGACGGGTGTGGTGCCTTCGGCATACGAGCCGGTTGTTACAGCTATATCGCTAATCGTGCCGGTGATGGGAGCGCTGACCGTCATTACTCTTACGAGGGACGCGGGTGATATCGATGCGGGGTCTATTCCGGCCATGCGCAGCCTCACACCGAGGCCGTAAACTTCGGTCGAGGCAATGGAACATTCCGTAGTTGCGGCCTGAAGATTTTTTGCAATTCCGGCACCCTGCTCGGCGAGTGTCTGCTGTCGGGCAAGTTCTTTCTGCGCGAGACTGAGACGCTCGGCCGCCTGAAGATATTGCTGCTGGAGGGCGATGGCTTCGGTATTCTCGATTTCAGCCACGGGCTGACCGGCGGTCACCTGCTGTCCCGGTTTTACGAGAATGCGTTTCACCACACCCGGCATGAGCGGAGTCACCGCTGCATCGGCGGCCGGATTCACGTCAAGCCGTCCCGTGCACTTCAGTGTGGTGGTCACTTCCGTATAGGCGGGGGTGTCGAATTTTATTCCCACTATGTCGGTCTGGGCGCGGGTGATATGTACTTCATCCGTGGCTTCGTGGTTATGGCCGTGCTCGTCGGATTCGGCAGATGCGCTTCTGCAGTTGCATGACGTAAATAATACCGCGGCTAACGCCACGGCGCTGAGTGCGCGTAGTGCTGACATTATCTTAACAGATATTTGAGGGTGATTACTGACTGGTTATATCGCTCAATGGCATCGGCATGGCGCGAACGCATGTCGGACACCGACTGAAGATACTGGATGAGATCAATCTCGTTTATTTCGCCGAGTGTATAGGATACGGTGGCGAGGCGTTCAAGTTCGTCGGCCTCTGATGCACCTGTGGTGGTGTGATATTCGAGATTGTGGGCGGCGGTAAGCATCTCGGACTTGGCTGCGAGATACTCGTTGAGGGCGGCTGACTCGGCTGCGTCGCGGTCAAGCTGCGCCATAGTGAGGTCGCGCGAGGCGGCGCGGGCGCGGGCGCGCCGCGCTCCGAAAAACAACGGTACTCCCACTCCCACCTCAAATTTCATGAAATGACCCTTGAACGGTTCACGCTCCACATCATAGGGATTGAAGCTCTTTATCAGGCAGCGTGTAGTGGCCGACAGCGATATCGACGGAGCAAACTCATTGCGGGCAACCGAGAGATTGCGGCGGCTCAGCTCCACACCGGCATCGGCCTCCCGGCCACGCGAGGTGGCGGCAAAAGAGAACTCCCCGGTCATATCCTGAGGAAGCGCGCGTAGAGTGTCGGATGCGGCAGGTTCCACAGGGCTGTCGAGGCCGAGCAGATTCTGCATGCGGAGGGTGAGCTGATAATAGGCTTCGACGGCATCATGATAATCAGCGCGGCAGGCGGCCGCGAGCTGGCGTGCATTTATTACGTCGAGGCGGCTTACTTCGCCGTTGGCGAAGCGGGTTGACGTAAGGTTGAGAAGCGCTTTGCAGGTGCTGTCGCTTTTTTCAAGCAGCTTCACGCGGTTACGGGCGTGGAGCATGGTGTAATAGAGCGATGTCACGTCGCGTTCCACGCGGGTTTTCTCTCTGGCGAGAGCGCGGTCGGCAAGCGCGGTCTCGGCTTTCAGCGCCTTGTGGCGTGCGACATACAGGGTGGGGAAATCAAATGCCTGAGTGAAATTCACGCCGTTGTCGGGGCTGTCGCCGGAGGTGGTCTCCTGAGTCAGCGAAACTTCGGTCATTTCAGGATCAAAGGCCGTGCCCTGCATTATGCGGGCTTTGTCGACGGCCAGCGAGCCTGACCGCAATGCCGGTGACGATGCTTCGGCCTGACGCAGGCAGTCGTCGAGTGAAAGTGACGCAGGCTGTTGGGCCACCGATGAGGCGACCGCAAAAACCATAGTCGGAATGATTATGTATCTTTTCATTTATTTCGATTCTTGTATACAGTTTCGTAGATTGCGGGAAGCACCATGAGGGTGAGTATCGTGGAGGTGATGAGGCCGCCTATCACCACCGTGGCGAGAGGCCGCTGCACTTCGGCGCCGTCGCCGGTGCTGAGAGCCATAGGCAGGAAGCCGAGCGAAGCCACAAGGGCGGTCATGATTACCGGACGCAGACGTTCGCGGCAACCTTCGGTCACCCGGCGTCGCACATCGGCCACTCCGGCTCGCTCGAGATTGTTGAACTGCCCCACGAGCACGAGTCCGTTGAGCACGGCCACGCCAAAGAGGGCTATGAATCCCACGCCGGCCGATATGCTGAACGGCATGCCGCGCAGCCACAGCGAGCACACGCCCCCTATGAGCGCAAGGGGTATCGCCGTGAACACGAGCAGGGTCTCGCGGGTGCTCCGCAGCGTGGCGTAGAGGAGGGCGAGGATGAGTATCAGAGCCGCCGGAACAGCGATGGCAAGACGGCTCATGGCCTGCTTGAGATGGAGGAACTCGCCGCCGTAGTCATAGCGGTAGCCCGGCGGGAGAGTGAGATTTTTTCCGAGTATCTCCTGAATCTCGCTCACGGTTGACTGCACGTCGCGGCCACGCACATTGAATCCCACGTATATGCGTCGCTCGCCGTCGTCATGAGCTATCTGGGCGGGTGCGTCGCGGTATTCCACCGAAGCGATGTTGTCAAGCGCCACCGCTCCGCCCGAGGGGAGCGGTATGAGCAACTCGCGCACGGCATCGATATCGGTGCTCACGTCTTTTCCAAGTCTTACGGTGAGGTCATAGCGGCGGTCACCCTCATATACGTCGCCGGCTTTCTTGCCTGCGAAGGCGGCAGCGAGTACATCGTTGGCCGTCGCGATCGATACTCCATACCGAGCCATGCGTTCACGGTCATATTCCACCTGTATCTGAGGCAATCCGGCCACTTTCTCCACCTTAGGCTCCATCACGCCGTCGACATCGTGGATGAGATCGGCCACGCGGCGCGCCTGTTGCTGGAGCACACCCAGATCATTGCCGTAGATCAGCACCGCCACATCCTGTTTTATGCCGGTGATGAGCTCGTTGTTGCGCATCTGTATGGGCTGGGTCATCTCGGCCTCCATGCCGGGAATCACCGACAGAGCGCGCTCCATGCGCTCCATAAGGTCATCCTTGGTGTGAGCCGACGTCCATTGCTTCTTGGGTATGAGCGAAATGAGCATGTCGGCACGCTCCACGGGCATAGGGTCGGTAGGAATCTCGGCACTGCCTATGCGTGTCACCACCTGACGCACTTCGGGAAAGCTGTCGCGCAGTATCTTCTCGGCGAGTGATGTGGATTCCACCATCTGCGATAGCGAGGTGCCCTGCGCCATCGACATCTCCACTGCGAAGTCGCCTTCCTCAAGGCTGGGGATGAACTCGCCGCCGAGAGTGGAGAAAAGCCACACGGCACCCGCCAGAAGCGCAATCATAAACGCTATTACAGCGCGGGCGCGGTCGAGGCAGAATGTCAGTACGGGACGGTAGGCGCGTTGCAGCCACTCCATGATGCGCGAGGATATGCTGCTGAAAAATCCCTCGTGTCCGCCCGGCTTGCGGCTGAGAAACGCAGCCGAGGCCGCCGGAACATAAGTGAGCGAGAGTATGAAGGCGCCGAGAATGGCGAAGAATATCGTCAAAGCCATGGGACGGAACATCTTGCCCTCGATACCGCCGAGTGTCATCAGCGGCAGATACACGATCATGATTATTATTTCGCCGAAAGCGGCGCTGCTGCGTATGGTCGAGGCAGACCGGTATACTTCCTCGTCCATCTCATTGCGCGTGAGCGGTCTGAGAGATGTGCGCGCAGCCACATGCGCCACCACAGCCTCCACTATTATCACCGCTCCGTCCACTATCAGGCCGAAGTCGATGGCTCCGAGGCTCATCAGGTTGCCCGAGATACCGGTGGCTTTCATCATGCCGAATGCGAAGAGCATGGCCAGAGGAATCACGGAGGCCACCACCAGTCCGGCGCGGAAATTACCGAGGAAAAGCACGAGAATGAATATCACTATCAGGCCTCCCTCGATGAGATTGCGGGAGATGGTGCCGCTCACGCGGTTGACAAGTTCCGTGCGGTCGATGAACGGCTCTATCACCACACCCACGGGAAGCGTTTGGCGTATGCGCTCGATGCGTTCCTTCACGTTGCGGCTCACGTCCTGAAAATTCTCACCCTTGAGCATCAGGGCTATTCCGGCCACAACCTCGCCCTCGCCGTTGCGTGTCACGGCTCCGTAGCGCGTGGCGCTTCCCTGCTGCACGGTGGCTACGTCGCCCACCGTCACGGGAGTCCCGCCCGTCACTTTGACGGGGATGCGGGCTATATCGTCGAGTGAGGCCACGCTGCCTATGCCTCTTATGAAATACTGGCGGGAATTCTTCTCAATATAGCTGCCGCCGGCATTACCGTTGTTGGCCTCTATGGCGTCGAAAACCTCGGGCAGAGTCACACCCGCGGCGTTGAGACGGTGATTGTCGACCGCCACTTCATATTGCTTTACGAATCCGCCCCAGCCGCTGACTTCGGCCACACCCTCGGTGCCCGACAGTTGCTTGCGCACAATCCAGTCCTGCATCGAGCGCAGCTGGTCGAGCGTATACCGGTCCTCATATCCCTCGGCGGCGCGGATAGTGTAGTGGTAAATCTCACCCAGACCGGTGGTGATGGGAGCCATGCCCACCGATACGTCGGCCTTGGGCATCGCTTCCTCAGCCTCGCGAAGTGCCTGAGCCACCTGCTCGCGCGCCCAATATATGTCGGCGCGGTCGTCAAATACCAGCGTCACCACCGATAGACCGCTGCGGCTTATGCTTCGGCGCTCCTCCACGCGCGGTATATTGGCCATAGCCATTTCCACGGGGGTGGTGATATACTGCTCCACCTCCTGCGCGCCCATCGACGGAGCGGTGGTGATGATCTGCACCTGATTGGTGGTGATGTCGGGCGTGGAGTCAAACGGCAGTGTATAAAGCGAATATCCGCCCCATATCACGAGCAGAATCGTCAGTATGAAGACCGGAAGTTTATGGTCGATCGAATATCGTATAAGGCGTTGAAACATACTCTGTCTGAATTTTTTACAAAGTTACGAAAAATATCAGTGCAACGCGGTTGCAGATACTATCCGATACTCCAAAAAATCGTTAGTCGGATGTCATAAAGCGCCGGGGGCGGGTTCTCACGAATCCGCCCCCGGCTTGTATTACTTACCTAAAAGTTCTTGAGTAAGTTGTTGCAGAAACTTACTTATCTATTGATGTATTTGTTATTGCGCGTGATCACGAGGCCTTTGGCGGCGGCCGATACGGGGCGGCCGAGTATGTCGTAACCCTGACCGGCAGCCGCAGCATCGGCGGCCACGTCGGCTATCGACGATGAGCCTGCGGTAAGCTCGATTTCCTGACCGGGCACGGTGGCTATGTCGTAGAGCCATGTTTCGGGAAGCTTGGTCTCGGGGATTTTCTTCATGTCGGCTACTATGGGATCGGGCATCACATAGGGACGGGTGAGCTCGTTGGCGTTCTCGTCCGATGCGGAGGTGAGAGCGGAGCCGTCGGCATTCTGCAGGGGAGTGAGTGAGCGCAGACGAAGGTTGCCGCCGAGGGTCGACTTGATTACTACGCGCTCGAGCTTGCCGTTTTTCCAGCTCATTTCCTTGATTTCAAAGCCGCCGCGGGCGCGGAGACCGTTGACATTGCCGTCGGCCCATTTCGAGGGGAGGGCGGGGAGCAGGTGTATGAAGCCGGCATGTGACTGGAGGAGCATCTCGGCTATACCGGCGGTGCAGCCGAAGTTGCCGTCGATCTGGAACGGAGCGTGGGAGTCAAACATATTGGCATATGTTCCGCCGTTGGGGTCGGATGAGGTGATGTTGGGCGACACGAGGCGCATCTGATTCTTGATGATGTTGAGGGCGTGGTCGCCGTCGAGCATTCGGGCCCATTCGCATACCTTCCAGCCCATCGACCATCCGCGGGCTGCGTCGCCGCGTCCTACGAGTGACTTGTGTACTCCTTGGAATATGGTGGTGTTGACATAAGGCGATACCTGATTGCCGGGATAGGCACCCCACAGGTGGGAGAGGTGACGGTGTGACGACGACTCGCGGTCCCAGTCCTCCAGCCATTCCTGTACCTGACCGTATTTGCCTATCTTGTAGGGTACGAGCTTGGCTTTCAGTTCATCGAGCTCGTGGGCAAACTGGGGATCGGTGTTGAGTATCCGCGCTGCTTCGGCGGTATTTTTCAATACGTCATAAATCATCTGGTTGTCCATGGCCACGCCGCCGAAGAGAGCCACGTTCATGCTCTTGCCCTCATCGTTGGTATATGACCAGAGGCCGGGGTGATTCTCGGGGGAGTTGGAAGGCGCTGCGACTTTATAACCGGTGTTGGGGTCGGTGACGAGGAAATCCTGATAGAACTCCGCGCAGCCTTTAAGCACGGGGTAGATCGAGGCGAGATATTCCTTGTCGCCCGAGAAGAGGTATTTTTCCCAGAGGTGAGAGGCGAACCATGCGTTGCAGGTGGGCCATACACCTACCGAGCCGTTGTCTACGGCACCCGTCGTGCGCCATATATCGGTGTTGTGGTGGAGAGTCCATCCGCGGGCACCATACATCTCGCTTGCTGTGACTGCACCGGTCACTGATACATCCTTCACCATCTCGATAAACGGATCGTGACACTCGGCGAGATTCGTGACTTCGGCGGGCCAGTAGTTCATCTCTACGTTGATGTTAGTGGTGTATTTGGAATCCCATGCCGGATACTGGCGTGCGTTGGGGTTCCAGAGGCCCTGCAGGTTGGCGGGCTGGCTGCCGGGCTGCGAGGAGCTGATGAGAAGATAGCGGCCAAACTGGAAGTAATTGGCTATGAGCTGGGGATCGTCGGCATAGGTGTAGTATTCCTTGATGCGCTGCTCGGTATCCTTGACCTCCTGAGCGGGATTGTGGCCGAGGTCGATGCTCACGCGGTCAAACTGCTCGCTGTAGCGTGCCGAGTGTGCCGTCATGGCGGTTTCGGCATCGATGTTCTTGTCGAGATAGTCGTTGAGGTAGCCGAGGGCCTTTGCTTCGGCATCGCCGCTCACGTCGGCATAGTTCACGAAGTTGGTGGCCGAGGAGATGATGATGGTGGCCGCATTGGCGTCGCTTACGGTGATGGCGGGCACATTGTTCTGCCCGGCCACGATGCCGTAGTGCACCACGTTTTTAGTCGCTGACGACAGTGTGCCGCCGTCGTTGATCACTTTGATGAATGTGAAGCAGTTAAGCTTGTTGTCGACATTTTCGGTCTGGGTCTTGGCGGGTACGAGCGAAGCCTTGATGAGACCTTCGCCGGCCATGGTGTTTACACCGGCCTTGGCCATATTGGTCTTGATGGGAGCCGCGAAGCACACGTCGAAATTGAGCTTGCCGGGTTCCGACGCTTCGATCTGCATCACGGTCACATTGTCGGCCATTGAGGTGAATACGCGGCGGGTGTAGGTCACGCCGTCGACCACGTAGGTGGTGGTGGCGACTGCTGTGTTCATGTCGAGGTCGCGCACGTATCCCTCGGCGTCGGCTGCATTTTCGGCAGCTCCGTGTTCCTCGTCATTGAAGCGGTGGCCGGGGAAACCCACGAGCACGCATCCGGCAGCCTGATACTGGGCGCCGTGCGAGGCCTTTGACTGCCATGCGGGGATGGCGAGTTTCTGGGCTTCGGTATATTTCTTGTCAAAGATGAGCTGCTGCACCTGTGCCAGAGCGCCCTTGGCGTCGGGGTTATGGTTGCTGTTGGGCGACTGTCCCCAGAAGGTATCCTCGTTGAGCTGAAGTGTGTCGCAGGCGACGCTGCCGCTCACCATCGCTCCGAGGCGGCCGTTGCCGAGGGGAAGGGCTTCTTCCCAGTAGGCCGCGGGGCGGTTGTACCACAGGCGGTTGTGGCTGTCGAGCACGGGCGGGGGCACGGGACGCTTGTCGCCGGTAGTGAACGTGAAGGTCACGGGTTCGGTGCAAACGTTTCCGGCGAGGTCGGTCAGCGACGAGCCGGGGAGGGTGAAGGTATAGGCGGTGGATAGGTCGAGGTCGCCGAACTCCATCACGAGCTTGTTGTTATTCACGACAGGCGTGGCTGACTTGGTGACGTTGTTGCCGGTGAGCGAGGCGGTGACACCTTTGTTGAGCACCACGCTCTCGTTGAACACGAGCGATACGCGGCCGGTGGGCGATACCGAGGTGTCGCCATCGGCGGGTGTGGAGCTGAGCAGCGCGGGAGCCTGATGGTCATCGGCAAGCACGTTGACGTATTTAAGGTTATAGTTGCTTGTCTTTGTGGCCGACTGGATGAGCATGCGCACTATGAGGCTCTCCTTGTTGTCGGCGTTGAGGCTGTAGCTCTTTTCGGTGTAGGAGTTCCAGTGGGATGCCGCGGTGTAGTCGGGGAGCACGGTCCAAGTAGCGCCGCCGTCGGTGGAATAGACCACGCCGAATTTTGTCGATGAGCTGGAGCCGTCGCCTATGGCGAAATTGATGTTTACGTTGGCCAGCGAGGTGGTGGGCATCGAGATCTCGAAATACTGGTCATGTTTCGACCCGTCGGTATAGTCGGCCTTGGCGGTGAACTTGTCGGTCGATGCGGTATTGAGTCTGAACAGATAGCTGGGAGTGGAGCCGCTAGATGTGAGCTGCCACTTGCCGTCGGATGTCTTGAGCGATACGCTGCACTTGTCGAGGTCGAGCGCGCAGGTATTGGGGCGGAGTTGCGGCTGGAGAGTTTTCCATGCTACGTTGGCGGTGGCTGACCATCCGGCATTGTTGGGAGTGTAGATGGCGGTGGTTCCGTCTTTCACCTCGTCGTAACCCGAGGTGAATTCCCAGTGGGCGACTACCGACTGTTCGGCTGCCCGGAGCGATGCCGTTGCCGCGATGACGGCGGCTGCCAGCAGGGCTGTGTGAAGAGTTTTCATTGGAGAAAAAAGGGGAGTTAAGGTTAAGAATGTTTTTTTGCAAAAGTAGCAGCACAGAGGCTTATATCAGGTAAAAATCGGCTCAATGATTCGGAAAATCGGCTCAAATCGCATAGGAATGACTGAAATTTGTGTTATCTTTGAGCCGTAAATCAGTAACCTGTGAATCGATACCGTATATCTCTGCTGGCAGTGGTGCTTCTCGCTCTTTTTTCGGTGAGCGGTGAGGTGGTGCGCTATGACCGTGCCGACGGATTGTCAAGTCCGATCGTAGGTGGCGGCATACAGGGCGACAACGGGCTTATGTGGTTTGCCACATGGAACGGACTGCACTGCTTTGACGGATATGATTTCTACCGCGTAAGCATCGCGCCCGGCGACAGCGCGTCGATCAACACCAATCTTATCCGCACTATCGCCAAAGCGCCGTCGGGTAATATCCTGTGCCGCACCGACGACGGTGTATATGAATTTGACCTCGCCGGGATGTCGTTTCGCGACATTCCGTCGCCCGAGGCCGACTCGCTCATGAGCCGGCTCCGCCGCGTGTGGCACGGCACCACCGTCAGGCAGGGCGATACCGATATTCTCTGGACCGGTTCCACCGAGGGCATCGGCAAGGAATTTGAGCCCCATCACCCGGCCCTGCTCCTGAAGGGGACAGCCGGAGTTGAGCCGCGCTCTGTGATGACCGACCGCGCCGGGCGCCTTTGGACCGGTGCCCGCGCTTATCCGCAGCTTTCGCTGTATGACCGCGGCGGGCGTATCGACTCCATGCGGCTTGACTTCACACCCTACAGCATATATGAGACTTCGTCGGGACTGGTGTTTGCCGGTGGTAAACCCGGCGGTCTCGTGAGGGTGACCGACGGCTTGAAGATAAGTGACGATGTGGTATATGACATGGTAGAGGATTCGGCCGGACGGCTGTGGATAGCCACGTGGGGCGAGGGTATAAAGTATATTTCCGATCCTTCGGGCGACAATCCCGTGGTAACTCCTCTTGGCGCAGGGCGCAAGGTGAGGAAACTGCTCGTGACCCGCCGGGGGAATCTCGTGGCCGCGACCTCCGACGGACTTCTTACCGTCAGTCTCGACAGTATGACGGTATCGGCAGTGCGCCGCAGTCCCGGCGACGCGGCGGGTCTCGGCTCTAACTCCACCATAAGCCTCGCGCAGGACTCGGCGGGAAATATCTACGTGGCTACCGAGAGCTCGGGCATAAGCCGGGTGACCGAAGAGTCGCTTTTCAGCGAAAAGCCTTCGTTCTCCCACTATAATGTAAGAAACTCGTCGCTCGACCGCGATGAAATCTACGGCATGGCGATAGAAAACGACTCCACGCTCATCATCACCGGGCCTGACAGGGTGATGATACTCAATCCCGTCAGCGGCATCAGCACCGGCTACAGTATGCCGTTCTGGGGAGACGACGTCACTTTCGCCGAGGGCACGCCGGCCCGTCAGACTGACGGCACATGGGCTTTCGCCACTTCGCGCGGAGTGCTCACAGCGTCGGCTCATTCGCTTTATTCGCGCGGGTATATTCCTCAGGTGGTCGTTACGGCCGTGTCGGTCAACGGCGGCCCTGACCGTCTCACCTTTCTGCCCGACGGTCATCTCGATCTCGACAGCCGAAGCCGCAACATTACCCTGCGTTTCGCCGCGATAGACTATGTGGACAATACCCATATCCTCTACCGCTACCGGGTCGACGGCTCGCCGTGGTCAGCCTACCGCTCCGCACGCACGCTGACACTTTTTAATCTCACCGCCGGCACCCACACCGTTGACCTTCAGTCAACCGACCGCTATGGCCGCCGGGTCGACAATACGCTTGCTCTCACCGTCACCGTCGCCCCATGGTGGTATGAGACATGGTGGGCCATGACATTGTTTGTCATCTTAGGCGCGGCCGCCTTAGCCGCCGGAGTGTGGCTTGTGGTCTATATACGCCGCGTCAACCGCCAGCGCCGCGAACTCCTTGCCAAATATATGGCTCTGCTCGAAGCATCCGCGTCGGCCGGTGCATCCGCCCCCGAGGGAACTCCCGTAGTGGAATCGGCTGAGGATGCCGCTTTCCTGAAGCGCGTGCAGGCCTACATAGAGGAAAACATAGCTAATCCCGACGCAAATATTGACTCCATGGCCGAGGCCTCGGCAGTGAGCCGCGCCACGCTCAACCGTCGCCTGCGCTCGCTGATGGGAGTGTCGGCCGCCCGACTGCTTCTCGAGGCGCGCATGAACCGCGCCACAGCCCTGCTTGCCGACGGCTCACGCTCTACGGCCGAAGTCGCAGAAGCGTGCGGCTACAGCGACCCCTACTATTTCACCCGTGTCTACCGCAAGCACACCGGCAAATAAAATTTTTTCAAAAAAATTCGCCGCACGTTAAACCATTTTCCCCGCCGCGTGTTTTAAAGATACATAGCAAGATTACTTTTTCCATTGCAAGAAATGTGATAATGATTGGTTTATTATCTAAGCGAGAAGACGTTGTGAAACATCTTCTCGTTTGGTTTTTATACCCCGCCAATATTCCGAAACTGGTACAAGCGTCCACAGGATATCCTTATGTCACCGCTGATAGAGCGTGGCAAAAGTAGGTGCCTCCGGCACATATAGCCGGCTCAGTCACCCGCAGCGCGGGTGATGGCATAATGGTGTGGTGGTTGAGGCCACACCGAAACCCCACGAAATAAATGGCTTATATAATCGCACGCGCAGGCGCGTGTGCGAGCATCGCTGCGACAGTAGGTTCAGCTAAACATCACTGCTTGCACACGCTCCCGCGCGTGCATTTTCTTGGGGTAATGATTTGACGCAGGGTATCGGCACAGCCTAAACCACGCTATTCTGCTATCACCTGCGCTGCAGGTGACTTATCGCACTATCAAAAAAGGACGCGATGATTCGCGCCCTTTTTTTGATGATGGTGAGTGGAGGATTACTTCACCGCGATTTTCTTCACCTCGTTGCCCTGACGGACGATGTAGAGTCCGGCGGGGAGGGCTGAAATCTCGGCTGCCGATGCGTTGCGGAGCACTGCGACGCCCTGCGTGGTGTAGACGTCGGCCATTGCCGGGTTGTCGCTGAGAATATCTTCTATGCCGGAAGTGCCAGTTACGGTACATTCGGCCTTGAGGTCAGAGCCGTCGGTGGTGGCGGCGGTGATTACGCAAGTACCCGCCTTGAGGATTTTCACCAGTCCGGTGGCGCTGACAGTGGCGACAGCCTCATCGCTGCTCGACCATGCTATTTCCTTGTTAGTGGCGTCGTCGGGAGTGACGGTGACTGTGAGCTGAACCTCGCTGCCTTCTTCGGCCTCGATGGAGGTGCGGTCGAGAGTGATGGACTCAACGAGTACCACGGGTTCTGCTACGGTTACTTTGCAGGACTCCGAGTGAGCCACGCCGTAGCCGTCATATACCGTGTAAGTGATCTCGGCCGTACCGAGGGCTACGGCAGTTACCTTGCCGCCCTCAACAGTAGCTACTTCAGGATTGGAGCTTGTCCACTCGTGATCACCGATGGTCATATCGTCATCCTTAACAACCGTCACGGTAAGTTCGGCCGACTCACCTTCGCTGAGTCTGAGGGTTGATTCACTGAGAGTGATGTCAAAAGCACCCATCTCGCGGAAATCGGAGAATTGAGTCCAATCACTCGCAAACATATATGCCATATAGCTGCCTTTGGGGATATATACTACCGCATTGGAAGGAACACCATAGAATGCACCACTCGCATGTTGTGGGGTGGGATTTAGGTCAATGATTTTTGTCAGGTTGGTGCAATTATGGAAAGCTTCTTGAAGTAACCAAGTCACGGACTTGGGTATTGTCACCGAGGTCAGGCTGGTGCAATCTTCGAATGTTTTATCACAGACCTCAGTCAAGGAGTTAGGTATTGTCACCGAGGTCAGGCCACTACGAGCGAATACGTAGTAACCCATCCAAGTCACGGAGTTGGGAATGGTCACGGAGATCAGACTGCTGCATCCAGAGAACGCAGAGTGGCCGATCTTAGTCACTGAGTTGGGGATTGTAACCGAGGGTAGGCTACTGCATTCAAAGAATGCACCATCGCCGATCTCAGTCACGGAGTTAGGTATTGTCACCGAGGTCAGACTGCTGCAAGAACTGAACGTGTTTTTGTAGATCTTAGTCACTGAGTTGGGGATTGTAACCGAGGTCAGGTTACTGCATCCTTCGAATGCTTGGTTCCCTATATATACCACGGAGCTTGGGAATTCATATTCTGTTTTAGCCCCGGGACACTGATAAAGACTTGTCTTAGCAATGTTATAAAGAACGCCATTATCGGAACAGTATTTTTGGTTACCGTCCTCGACTATAATCTCTTCCAGCTTTGTACAGTTTGCAAAGGTACCGTAACCTAATGAATTCACGGAGCTTGGGATGGTGACCGAGGTCAGGCTGCTGCATCCATAGAATGCATTCTCACCGATCTGAGTCACGGAGTTGGGGATTGTAACCGAGGTCATACTGCGGCAGTTATAGAATGCATTCTCACCGATCTGAGTCACGGAGTTGGGGATTGTAACCGAGGTCATATAGCTTTGATAGAATGCCCTCTCACCGATCTGAGTCACAATATAACGAAAACTGCCACGCGTGACAAAATTAGGAATGTTGACTTCGTTGGACTTGTTGTATTTATTTTCAGCGACTGCAGCTGTGTGGTTGGCTTCCGAGAGCACGGTGTACATGATCCCCTCGAAACCGAAGGTGTCGCCGTCGGCTGCGCGGGCGACTGTGGCGAGCATTATCGCCACTAATGAAAGTAGAATTTTTTTCATCTGGTTTGTTGTTGGTTAATATATTGGATTATTTCTTTAAGTTTCTCAGGCGCGGGGAGGTGGTTGTGCGCCCCCGACAGGCATACGAAGCTCACATCACTTAATTTCTCGTCGACAAGGTGGAAGATGTCAAAGTTGATTTTATCTTTTCCATTCTCCCGACACACATTCTGCGGCTCTGAAATTCGATCGCCTGCAATATCCTTAACCTTGCCGTACGCGGCGCGCACGATGACAATACGGTTCAGTTGATCTTTGTCGATGAGTCGCGAGGCTCGGGCGGCAAAGCATAATGCGTGCTCCACCACATCATCTTTGCTTTTGGTCAGATAATCCTGATTGAGTCGGGGCGAATCACTGTGATAGGGTGCCAATTCAATGCTGAGGTGATGTCGGGTGTCAGGTGAGATCTCCTCTTCGGATAAGCCGAGAGCGAGCATAAGCGGACGATGGCGGTGACGGTGATGCCAGCGCTCGGTGTCGGCAAGATGTGCGCGCAGCGCACCGCAGAGCATAGCGGCCGAATATGACAGTCCGCCGATGCCGCACCCTAATGCGCAGGATATGCAGGCCTGCGACTGCAGTTTTCCTCCCGGTCCCGGGCTGAGATTGACTACGACGCTATGTAGCTTCTCACAGCTCGCGGGATGCCATCCCCACCAAGGCTCGGGCAAATAGGGCACATCGGGTCGGGCTCCGAGTTTCCAGAGTCTGATAAAATTGTCCCAGTGACTGTAATGTTGTAATATAGCCTCGCAACCGGCCATAATTTGCCTTGTGCCGCCGGACCTCTCTCTTTGGCTTGTAAAGTGGGGAATAGAAAAGCGCAAGGTCTGTACCTGTTGCCCGCTCCACAGTTAGAGGCCTTCGCATTGCCCGGATTCGTAGAACGGACAACGCAGAGGCCTCGCGCAAATATGCAACGCCATTCGGCACGATGCTCTCGCATCAATACCGGACGAACATGGTTACATATCCACAAAGGCGTCCGTCGCTGCCACATTCCTGACGAATCCTGAAAGTTGCGAAGTTTCTAACTGTCAAGAAAGAGCGCTAAGTAACGCTTTTCATATGTCATTGCATCCCACCCCGTGCCCATATCGGGCCTCCGCGGGCGATATGCACTGGCAAAGATACAAATACTCTTGAGTTTGAGCAAATTTTTTACGCTCCTTAAATGAAAATGTTGGCCTGTATAGGATCGGCACATACCGCGCGACAGTCATTAACCACGACTTCTCGCCATGGAAAACCGCGAAGCGGTGCCGTTGTGATTAACCGCGGGTGCAGCCCGCGGAAAAGGGACACGATAGATATAGAGCCGCGAAGCGGCGACGTCGTGTGAATATAGTTGCTTTTACGACATCGCCGCTTTGCGGCTCAGATAGTTTCGAGATACTTCCCTCCGCGGGCTACACCCGCGGTTAATGACGACCGCGCCGCTTCGCGGCTTAGTTTTTCAAAACCAGTACAAGCATCCACAGGATACCCTTATGTCACCGCTGATAGAGCGTGGCAAAAGCGGTGCCGGCTCAATCGACCGCTCCCCCGCACTTTCTGACAACAATGTGCCTCCGGCACACATAGCCGGCTCTGTCACCCGCAGCGCGGGTGATTGCATAATAGCGTGGTGGTTGAGGCCACGCCGAAACCCCACGAAATAAATGGCTTATATATTCCGCACGCGCAGGCGCGTGTGCGAGCATCGCAGCGACGGCTGGATTGGCTGCTTGTCACTGCTTGCACACGCTCCCGCGTGTGCATTTTCTTGGGGTAATGATTTGACGCAGGGTTCGGCACGGCCTCAACCCTACGCCATTATGCGTTCACCTGCGCTGCAGGTGATTTATGTGGGTAAAGATGCTTTTGTCGCGCACCATTAGTTGTGGACGCGATTAATCGCGTCCGTACTTTATGGGTTATTTCATCGCCTTTTCGAAGGAGATGGGGACGGGGGTGGTGAATTCCATCAGCTTGCGGGTGACGGGATGGATGAATTTCAGCGTCTGGGCATGGAGACACATACGGTGGGCGGGCGAGGGCTTGCCTCCGTAGCGGCGGTCGCCGGAGATGGGGCAGCCGAGGTCTTTCATGTGCACGCGTATCTGATTCTTGCGGCCGGTGTCGAGCGACAGCTCCACGAGCGAGTAGCCGTGGCCCGAAGCGAGGGTGCGGTAGCGCGTGACGGCGAGTTTGCCTTCCTCGGGATTTTTGGTGGAATACACCTCATAGCGCGAATTTTCGGCCAGATAGCTGCGGTAGGAGCCTTCTTCGGGGTCGGGGCGGCCGTCGACGAGCGCCACGTATTTGCGCTCGCGCACCATGTTTTTCCAGTTATACTGCATGGCTTCCTTGGCTTCCTCGGTCTTGGCAAACATCATCAGTCCCGACGTGTCGCGGTCGAGGCGGTGGATGATAAAGAGCTTGTTGGCGGGATTCTGCCACTTCACCCATTCGCGCAGCAGCTCGTAGGCGGTGCCGTCCTTGATCTTGTCGGTACCCATCGAGAGGAGTCCGTAGCCTTTGTTGACCACGATGATATCGTCGTCTTCGTAGAGGATTTTCAGGCGGCGGTTGTAGAACGTGCGGAACTCGCGGGTGAAGTTGACCTTCACCACCGAGCCGGGATGAACCGGGGTGTCAAACTGCGTGGTCACGGCGCCGTTGACCATCACCTGATTGTGGGCGAGTTTCTGCTTGATGGCGGTGCGTGACTGCTCGGGCATCGAGGCTATGAGGAAGTCGATGAGGCGGCCTTCAGAATCGGCACAGAAAGTCTTGATGACATCGGGGCGGTAGGTCTGCCCACGGTCGGAATCGTTGCGGCGTGGCATGGCTGATTATTTTTTAGCGGCGCGGCGCGTCGTGGTCTTTTTGGGTTTGGAATCCTGATCGGCTATGATGGCCATCACGTCGTCGATGGTGAGCGCGGCGGCATCGGTCACGGTCTTGGGTATCTTGTAGTTGGACTTCTTGTAGGAGATATATGGTCCGAAGCGGCCGTGAAGTATGCTTATGTCGTCGTTGCCCTCGAAGGTCTTGATCACCTTCTCGGCATCGGCCTTGCGCTTGGCGTCGATGAGGGCGATAGCCTCGTCGATGGTTATGGACGTGGGAGCATAGTCGGCGGGGATGGACACGAATTTACCGTCGTGGCGCAGGTAGGGTCCGAAGCGGCCTATGGCAGCCACCACGGCTTTGCCTTCATATTCGCCCACGGTGCGGGGCAGCTCGAATAGCTTGAGCGCCTGCTCGAGGGTGAGGTCAAAGATCGACTGGTCTTTGCGGAGCGATGCGAAGCGGGGTTTTGCGTCGCCCTCGCCGGTGCCTATCTGCACTACCGGGCCGAAGCGGCCTATCTTGACGCTGACGGGCTCACCGGTAGCGGGATCGGTGCCGAGCATGCGCTCGCCCACCTTGTGCTCGGTGCGTGTCTCGGCGGCCTTGTCGACCTGCGGGTGAAAGAGCTTGTAGAAGCGTGCTATTTCCTTCTGCCACTCCGAGTTACCCTCGGCAATATGGTCAAATTTCTGCTCCATCTCGGCAGTGAAATCATAGTCGAGTATGTCGGGGAAATTCTCGGTGAGGTATTCGTTGACGATCACGCCGGTGTCGGTGGGCAGCAGCTTGCCCTTGTCGCCGCCGGCTATCTCGGTGTGGACTGATGATGTTATCTTGCCATTGTCGTCGAGAGTGAGCACCGTGAGGTCGCGTGGAGTGCCCTGTTTCTCACCCTTTTCCACATACTCACGGGCCTGAATGGTGGAGATGGTGGGGGCGTAGGTCGACGGGCGCCCTATGCCGAGTTCCTCCATCTTCTTCACGAGCGATGCCTCGGTGTAGCGGGGCGGGGCGAGGGTGTAGCGCTCGGTAGCGGTGACATCGGCGGCCGTAAGGGTCTCGCCTACGGTCATAGGCGGCAGCATCGACTCGTTTTCCTGCTCGGTCTCGTCATCGGTACTCTCGAAGTATACGCGCAGGAATCCGTCAAATTTCACCACTTCGCCCGTGGCGGTGAAATGCTCGGGGCGATGCTCGGGCAGAATCTCCACGGTTGTTTTCTCGATCTGCGCGTCGGCCATCTGCGAGGCGAGGGTGCGCTGGCGTATGAGGCGGTACAGGCGCTTTTCCTGAGCGGTGCCGTCGATGGTCTCCTTTTCCACATAGGTGGGACGGATGGCCTCGTGAGCCTCCTGCGCGCCTTTCGATGAAGTGTGATACTTGCGTATGTGCAGGTATTTCTCGCCGAGTTCGGCGGTGATGAGCGAGGCTATGGAATTGAGCGCGAGTTGCGATAGATTGAGCGAGTCGGTACGCATGTAAGTGATGTGTCCGGCCTCATAAAGGCGCTGGGCTACCATCATGGTCTGCGATACGGTGAAGCCGAGCTTGCGCGATGCCTCCTGCTGGAGAGTGGAGGTGGTGAATGGGGGCGCGGGCGACTTCTTGAGCGGCTTGACGCTTATATCGGCCACCTTATAGTTGCCCTTGGCGCAGTCGGCGAGAAACTCGCGGGCTGCTTCCTCGGTGGGCAGGCGGCGCGACAGCTCGGCGCGGAGCACGGTGCCGTCAGGGAGCGTAAACCGTGCCGTGACGCGGAAATAAGGCTCCGACTTGAAATTTTCCACTTCTTTCTCGCGGTCGACAATCAGGCGTACGGCCACCGACTGCACACGGCCGGCCGACAGCGACGGCTTGATCTTGCGCCACAGCACGGGCGACAGCTCGAAGCCAACGATGCGGTCGAGCACACGGCGCGCCTGCTGGGCGTCGACAAGATCTATATCGATGTCGCGGGGATTCTCGATAGCGTTGAGTATGGCGTTTTTGGTAATCTCGTGAAATACTATGCGGCGCGTCTTGGCCGGGTCGAGTCCGAGCACCTCATAGAGATGCCATGCGATAGCCTCACCCTCGCGGTCCTCATCGGAAGCCAGCCACACGGTCTCGGCCTCCTTGGCTGCCTTCTTCAATTCAGCCACGAGCTGTTTCTTATCAGCCGGAATTTCATATACGGGGGTGAAGTCATGGTCAACGTCGATGCTTATGTCTTTTTTGCGCAGGTCGCGGATATGGCCGTAGCTCGACAATACCTTATAGTCCTTGCCGAGAAACTTTTCTATTGTCTTGGCCTTGGCCGGAGACTCTACTATAACGAGATTTTTCACCATTTACACATTAATTATAAAGTGGAATCGATTTCAGCCCACAAAGGTAGGAGAAATTTTTAAAACAAAACGCCCCCGCGGTGAAAAAAGTTGTAAAACCCTGCGCGCGACTTTCATGCGCGGCATTCATCGCCCCGGATTCGGCCGTATATGAAATGCACATGAATGAATGTGCAAGATAAGCACGAAAAATCTCGTAAAAACAGCTTATTTTATCAAAAATGTAAAAATAAGTATGTGTTGCTTATGCTTATTTTTACAAAAATGTTTGAATAAGAAGTTTTTTGTTGTATTTTTGTGCTTGAAATCACAATGAAACGATTATGGTAAATTTCCCCGAAGAACAGATATTGAAACGAATGGTGCTTGACAATCCGTGGTGGAGCAATGGCGCCGTATTCAACGACTTCGACACGATGAAGCCGCGAATGTTCTTGCGGCCATTCATGGAGCTTGTCACCACATTGCCCAAGGGCAGAAGTGTGATTCTGCTCGGGCCGCGCCGCGTGGGTAAGACCGTGATGATGTTCCACACCATAAAAGAACTGCTTCTCTCGGGAGTGGAGGCGCGCAAAATACTTTATCTTAGCGTGGATGCGCCGCTATATAGCGGATTGTCGCTTGAAGAAATGCTTCACTATCTGCTGAAAGCTTCCAAGGCCGATGCTACTGATGGCCTGTTCTATGTGTTTTTCGACGAAATCCAATATATGAAGGACTGGGAGGTACACCTGAAAGTATTGTGCGACAGCTACCGGAATATCAGGTTTGTGGCGTCGGGCTCGGCTGCGGCGGCCTTGAAGATGAAATCGATGGAAAGCGGCGCCGGACGATTCACCCACTTTTCGCTGCCTCCGCTGCTTTTCTGTGAATATCTCGCCATGGTGGGTGATGATGCTATAGTGGTGCCGGTCAATATTGAATGGTTTGGCGACAAAGTGCGCGGATATGATGTATTGGATATGTCGAAGTTAAACGAGCGCTTCATCGACTATATCAATTTCGGCGGATATCCCGAAGTGGTGTCGGACATGCAGCTGCGAAAAAATCCGGGACGATATATAAAAGAGGACATCGTTGACAAAGTGCTGATGAAAGACCTGCCCGGCCTTTATGGTATAAATGACACCAGAGACCTCTACCGGCTCTTTGTGCATATCGTTTTCCGCTCGGGTGAGGAGTTTTCCTATGAGGACCTGTCGAAGGAGTCGGGAATAAGAAAGGAAGTGATAAAGAAATACGTGGATTATCTCGAATCGGCCTTCCTGATAAAAGTGCTATACAAAATCGACGAGAATGCACGGCGGTTTCAGCGCGTCACCACGTTTAAGATATATGTCACGAACCCGTCGGTATTTGCGGCGGTATTCTCACCGCTGTCACAGACCGATGCCGCATTTAATCATCTGGTAGAGACGGCTGTATACTGTCAGCTGGCATGGAATATGCACGATGTCTATTACGCCAACTGGAAAAAAGGTCGCACCCACGGTGAAGTCGACTTGGTAAGACTCGGCACATTGTCGCAGAAGCCCGACCGTATTGTTGAAATGAAGTGGAGCGACCGATATTATGAGCATCCGTCGGAGCTTAAATCACTGCTCACATTCATGGAGACAAATAGTATGGGGCGAGCCGTGGTGACGTCGGTATCCGAGACCGGAATAAAGGATATGAATTGCGGAATACTGCACTTTGTCCCTGCCGCGCTCTACGCTTATGTGAAGGGAATGGATTGTGTAAATTAAGCATGAAAATTCTCGCTAAAACTACTTATTTTATCAAAAATGTAAAAATAAGCATTATGTAAATAGTCTTATTTTGACAAAAATGTAAAAATAAGCATGTTTTTAAGGTGAAAACATACTTATTTTGCATAAATGGAGAGGGCGGGTCATAATCGCACCGCAAGGAGTGAGGCTGCATGTAATTTTGCAGCGTAAATCTTAATACCCGTATTTATGTCAGAAACAGTAGAAACACCACCCGCAACGGAGAGCGCTGACTCTCCCGCCACTTCATCGCCACCCGCCGACGCGGGAGCCGCCGACTCACTTGGTACTTTTGAATTGCTTCGAGCCCCGGGTTCGTCGGATGAGCAGATAGCTTCCTCCCCCGACGAAGATGTCACCGCATCGGTCCTGTCGCGTCCCCGCCGAAGTGTGTGGGATTAGGGTTTAGGTTTTAGGGGTTAGGTTTTAGGTTTTAGGGATTAGGGTTTAGGGTTTAGGGATTAGGTTTTAGGGGTTAGGCTTTAGGCTTGAGGCTTTAGGGGCGATGTTAACGCCTCACCCAACGGCAAATATCCCTCCTATCTAACGCCAAATAACCCTCCCACCTAACGCCAAATAACCCTCCCACCTAACGCCAAATAACCCTCCCACCTGCCC
>JAIDUB010000102.1 GCA_029060405.1 Duncaniella sp.
ATGTACGCAAATAATCAGACGAAAAACTTCCTCCGAACTTGCTCCCACATACTTGATGGGACTTTTTCAGTGCCCTCTTCACAGGAGCGCCCGGCCGGGCAAAACGGTAATATCCCGATACACCAAAGCCACCGCCACAGTCATAACTCAATATTCCCCAAGCCCGTAGGGGCGCTTCACAGGAGCGCCCGGCCAGTCAAAACGGTAATTTCGTAATAGCGTTCTGAATCTAAATGAGGGCTGTAAGCCCGATGTGGTAAATAGAGGCTGTGTCAAAAATCAAATAGCGCCCGTGGGCGCTGATTTTTTCGTAACCGGCGCCGCCGTAGCTCAGCGAAGGCGTCGCCGGTTATCTGATACTTAAGCATAGGCGTCCGGAAGGCCGCCGATTGGATAACTTGTTGATTTGCATTATATTCGGCGGCCTATCGGACGCCTTTTGGATCATTTCCATTTACCCGGGTTGCCTCCGCAGTGCTTCGGCGACCCGGGCTAAGAGGAGACGGCTTGCCGCTTCGCTCGCGAAGAATTCGGCGGCCTGCGGACGCCGATACTCATTTTGAAATAGTATATTTTGACACAGCCTCCAAGCAATCCACAAAACATGAGCTGCGGAGCTGCGATGTCGTAAGAGCACACACAACCTCGCAGCTCCGCAGCTCAAAAGTCAGTACCACGCTAACAGCAGGCTTTACCCATGGTTTATGACTACCTAATATCTCCGACATTCATCGCCGTCGTCGCACACCATCCGCAGCCGGACGCTCCCCAGTGAGCGTCCCTACCGGATTGATTATTATGTACTTAATCTCGTTTCATCACGCCCCATCCGCCGCCGGACACTTCCCGATAGCTATTCTTTACCCACAGTAGTTACCTGCGCTGCAGGTGAACGAAGCGATTTTTTCAACCCCCGTAAAAGGCCTTGATGACTACGATATTGTCACCCTCGCTCAGCTGATGAGAATCTCTTGAAGCGGCGGGCACTACCACTCCGTTAACGGCAGTGGCTATACCTGCGGCGGGGATTGACTGCTGCTCGAGCAGAGCCGAAAGTGTCACACCGGCGGCAGCCTCCACCTCTTTGTTATTGATTTTTAGTTTCATACTATTATCTTAAGTTGTTGCGGATCAAAGAAATGATTTACCGGACCGTGACCTTGACCCACCGCCACACGCGCGCCGGCACGCAACGCACCGGTAATATATTGCTTGGCATTTTTCACGGCTTGTACAAGATCACAGCCCATTGCGAGATATGATGCGATGGCAGCCGAAAGCGTGCAACCCGTGCCGTGGGTATTTTCAGTCTCGACAGCTTCCGCCTCTATCGGCACGAGCTCGTCATGTCCGTTCATACAGAGATAGTCGGTCTTTACCTCCTTGCACTCCGAGTCGCCGCCTTTAAGCAACACATTTCTGCAACCCATGCGCCACATCGCCTGCCATTGGTCGGCGGGAGCCGTAAAACCTGTAAGCACTCTCGCCTCATGGATATTAGGTGTTATTATAGTTGCAAGCGGAAAAATTTCGTCGCACATCGCTGACACGGCATCAGGCGACAGCAACATGGATCCTGACGTCGAGACCATTACTGGATCAACCACAACCGGCACTTCAGGATGCATCGCCATAAACTTGCGCAGTCCGCGCCCCACAGCCCTCACAATATCGGCATCAAAAAGCATACCGGTCTTTATGGCCATGGGAGGAATGTCGGAAGTCACCACATCAATCTGCCCCTCGACGATATGAGGCTCAACCGCCTGCACATCAGTTACGCCGGTAGTATTCTGTACCGTTATAGCGGTAATCGCGGTCATGCCATAGCAGCCTATGGCCGAAATCGTCTTGAGATCTGCCTGTATTCCCGCGCCGCCTGAAGGATCAGATCCGGCGATGGAAAGCACCGTAAAATATCTGTTCATTGCCGTCACGACACAAAAAAAGCTGGTTACCTATTGGCAATCAGCTTGATTTTCCTTTTGTTGTCTGTTTTAATGCGGATAATTCCGATGTCGAAATTATTCAGCAACGACTGCAGCAGCAACTACAGTGTCAACAACAACTGAATCAGCAGCGAGAGTGTCAACAACTTCTGCAACTACTTCTTCTACAGCTACAGTGTCAACATCAGCAGCTTCAGCAGCATTTTCAGCAGCCTTGTTACCGCAAGAGTAGAGAGATGCGCTGAAAGCAACAGCGAGTAAGAGAACTAACTTTTTCATTTTCTTAGAAATTTATAAAATAATAAAACAAAAATTTTTAGCTTTAAAAACGTGGCAAAGTTAATACAAAAAACTGACATACCAAATAAATTTTCAGTTTTTTTCG
>JAIDUB010000103.1 GCA_029060405.1 Duncaniella sp.
GGGGAGGAACTACAGCCCAGCCGTTGATGTAGATACCTGCGGCGATATACCAGTTCATGTCGTTGTCGAGAAAGAACAAGGCCGAGTAATCGCTGCGGCGGTCAAGGTATTCCTGATCAGTGTACTCATCGAAACGGTTACCCTTGGCATACACGAAGTATTCGATAAGCGGCACATGGATTATACATTTACCGTCGGTATTCCTTATGATGTCGAGATAAGCGTTACCGCCCACTATCAGACGGCTCACCGACATTTCATAGAGCAGAGATGAGCGCACGGGCTGATCGGAATCACCGTCGGCACGTGAGCGGGTAGTTTCACCGTAGATTGCGCTCCACGGCGTATAAGTTACAGCGGGGCACTGAGCCTCGACTGCGTTGTTCCATGCAAGCCACGAGTCGGCATATGTGAAAGTGACCGTGAAATCGGCGGCATCAAGTGCCACGCCGTCCTGATTCACGAGCATGACCGCAATGTCGTTGGTATCCTTTATAAGAGGAATCGTAACGGTGGTGATTGATGAAGCGTAGTGATTGATAGTGTGGTTTACGCCGAATTTCATGCCATGGAAAAGGCTCTTGAAATGCGACGAGCTTTCATTTTTTCCGTCTTTTTCTATAGTATTAAGCTTCATTTCCAGTTCCTGCATGCTTGCGGGAGTATAAGTGGCGAGCGAGAAATCGTCATTGCCGTCAAGTCCGCACCAAGTCACGAAATCATATGTTCCCTCTCCGAGCGGAGTTTCGAGCATAAAGCCGGGATCTTTCAAGCTCTCACCTGACGCTTCACCTGACCAGACGAAATTGCCTGACTTGTCGAAAGCCCACACGTTGACACTGTGAACCTGCTCGGCAAATGCCTCGCCGCGGTCAAGAGTGTAGTTAAACTGAAACTTCACATTGAGCTGCGCGGGACATTCAGGCAGGTCGTCATACACGAGCGATGAGCAGCCTGACATTGAGAGGCTTAAAGCCACAGCCGCAGGAATCATGCGGAATATGTTGCGGAAAGTGTTGGGAAGCATATAGGATTCGGTTTAAAATATCCCGGAGGGAAAACTGGAGGAGTCACCCTCCGGGATTATCTGTTGGGATAGTGCTCCCGCCATGAAGCCGGGAGCATGGAAAGGTGTGTTAGAGTTTCACGTTCTGAACAGGAACTACCGCCCACTTAAGGATGTTTACGGAGTAAGCAAGGTAGTAGTCCTCGGTATTTGCGGGGGGAACAATGGGGTTGTCATCGTCGCCGATACCGGAAGCGAGACCGAGGATTTCGGTAACGTTGAGCTGATAGCTGTGGTTACGAACCATACCGAAGTCACCTACGCGCACGCGGTTCCAGTCGATCTTCTCGGCATTCTTCTGCTCGTTGCCCTGACGGTACCATCCGAAGTGCTTGACAGGGATAGAGAAGTAAGCATGGCCGGTGGTGTAGTAGTAGGAAAGACCAACCTGACGCATGAGGGTAACGTTGGCATCAGCGAGACGGATCTGAGTATTAGCATCGAACGAAGCGTCGGGAGTATTGTCAGGAACGATCTGCATGTAACCACCGCCGGTCACGATGTAAATACCCGAAGCATCAGCAGCGCTGGTGAACTGGAGAGAGCGGGCATTGTTCTGAAGCTTGAGTTTGGTATTGTTGTTACCGTCATACCATTTCTTGACATCGTCGGAGATTTCCGATACATCAAGGGCATTCAGCATCATGTTTATATCAGAAGGATTGGTGATAGTGAGACGGGTATACTCACCGGCAGCCTTCTCTTCGTCAGTAGCCGATTTACGATAGAGAATAGTGGTCTGGGCAAGGAAGCGGAGAAGCATAGACTCACCACCGGAAACTTTGCTGGTTATGCCTGAACTTGCATCGAAATAGATATAGGGACGATCCTCGCTGACATCATCGGAAGGCACATTACCTGAAAGATAAGTGTAGAAGCTTGTTCCCTCGGGAAGATCACCGGTACCTTCAAGATTCAGCTTGTACTGACCTACATAGATTACCGACGCTACGGCAGCATTGGGATTCTTGGAGTTAAGAGCGCGATAGCCCACGGTAGTCTCGCGGAAATACTGGGCAGTGGTGTTATTGGCAGCAAAGCCGATATTGTTGCCATTAGTCTTAAGCTCGTTGTAAGAGATATATTTCTGATTTACGGTAATATCCTTGAGGTCAGAAGATACTTCGGGATATTCCTGAGTGAAGTATGCAGGTGACATACCCCAGAACGAACGGTGGAGATCGGGGTTATTCCATTCCCAACGGTTACCGGCACCGAGAACATTTGCACCTTCTTTATAATCCCAGCTGTTATCGGCATCAACATACGTTGCGGGATTGATACGGGCATTGAGTGCACCGAATTCATAGTTATCGGCAAGGATTTCACCGAGCTCTGATTCCTGACGGAACGACTTGATCACGTAAGAGCGGTTAGATTCTGCATTCACAGCCCAATACTGGGGCACAAAAGAAAGAGTAACCAGCTTTGTAGTGGTAGAAGTGGTGAGATTATTCTCGGCGGTGCGGGTATATACTCGGGTGGCTGTAATATAGTTAGTGGGATCTACAGCACTGAAAGCAAGCTTGGTAGCATAACGCTCTACATATATATTAAGAGTATTGTCGGTACCGAGTGCGTCCTCGGCAGCCTTCTCAGTAGTGTAAAGATATGTATCGGGAATCTTTACTGCAACCTGAGGCAGACCGTCGTTGGGTGCAAGGCCGGCAGTGGCACCTGCGCTGCGGGGATAGTATACCGAGTTACTCATTGCGAAATACTTGGTAGCAGTGCCGCCGATAGTGGACCATGTGGCGGTGCGCGAGATGGTCTGGATCACATTAAGAGGGTTCTGCAGTGTGGAGGGAGAGATAGGGTTGATATAGCAGATAACCTGCGCGGGCTTACGCTCGCCCTTTTTCACAGTCACCTGTACGACCGACTTATAAGCTTTCTCGACAGTACCGTCGGGATTGGGTATTTCAGCAACGTGAGCGTCATTGAGTTCAACAGGTACAATGTCACCTACTACGTTGCCATCAGAATCATAAAATACAAAATAGGCATTGTTGATCTGATTCTCGGCGGCAGTAGAACCGTCCTGAAAATCTGATCCGGCATCAGGTGAGCCATTGGTGCTTCCGGCACGCGACACAGCGCCATCGCCTCTGATGCTCATGCTTACATAGTAAGACTGATCCGATTCAGATACCCCATTGTCTGAGGGACCCTGAAGATCATCGTCAGAACATCCTGTGAAGAGAAGGCCCATAGCCATCGCTCCAAAAAGATAGGTTTTCTTCATAAATGATTAAAAGATTATTGGTTATTGATATTGTGTGCTTGATTTATTATCGTTCTATAAGGTATTCAACCGGGTCGCGGGCAATAAGGGCGCGCACTTCCTCAAGGGCGGCTTCGGCAGCCTCGTAGCCCTGCCCTACCGCCGACTGAAGCAGCGCCTCGGCCTGATAAAGATCGCCGCGACGGGCAGCATAGTTGGCTTTGGTGAACATACCGGCCGGAGTTTTGCCTACCTTGGCAATAAAGGGTGCGGCGGCTTCCATATCGCCACGGCTCATGTAGATATTGGCGGCGTTGATAGCGGCTTCCTCGTCAGTGGGATACACGTCGGCTGCCTTGAGCATCACGCGCTGCCACTCGGGACTGCCTTCGGGATACGTGCGGGCAACGAGGTAGAAATCCACGGGGCGCAGACGCTCGGGGGTGACTTCAAACATTTCCTTGAGGCGCACCACATCGATACCGGTCTTGATATTGTAGCGGATGGTGTAGTCAGAGTGGCGCAGAGCCGGATATACCTCCTTGAGCAGGAATGCGTACTGCTCGGGATAGGTGGTCTGAATCTTGGTATTGCGGGGATCGGGTTCGAGCGACGTGTCGCGGGCTATTGCAAGAATGGCGTCGCGGTTGGCTATCTCATTGTTCTCGAGCCAAGCTATAAGACCTTCCCAGTCCTCGGGCTCGTAGTCGTAGCCTATCACGCCGGCATCAAGGCCGTAGCCGCGGCGCTCGCACTCGGCCTGCACATACTCCTTAAGAGTATTTGTACGACCCATTGCGAGGCGTACGTTGTTGGAGTACGGACCTTCAGGCGATGCGTAACCCTTTATGGTAATATTGGTTATAATAGCCTCGGGGTCGTTGGCCACGAGGTCGATCGACTTGAGTATCTTCTCGATTTCAGCGCGGTTGCCGCGATAGTCGGGCTTAAGCTCGGTGCGGTTGACAACGAAGTCGACGAATGCCGAGCCCTTGGCTTCGACCGTGATGGCCGAGTCGCCCGTAAGAGCAACGTTCATCACGGGGTATTCGAGACGGGGCTGTCCGTAATCGTGGCGCACGGCGGGAGTGGTGGCTACGGGCTGAGGCGCTTCGCAACAGGTGGCCGAGGTGGTGACGAAGCTTACTTCGCTGTGGTCCATCCACGCCTGCCACGGAGCGGTGAAGCGGTAGGAATACACTTCCTGAGAGCCTCCGCGCAGCATCTTGTCACCGGCGGGTATATTATTGTTGCGCAGATGGGAGAAATAGCGGTTGCGGCCGGCTATGAGCACGCCGGGGAGAGTGATAGAGTCGCTGCCGTCGGCGGCACGGAGCACCGGAGTGAGCAGCAGCTCACGGTCACGGCCGGGGTTAACTGACGAAGCGTTTATATCCATCATCAGCACGAAAGCTGAGTCGACACGGGTGGAGGTGATACGTTCTACCCCGTCGATCTTAAGCATGTCGGCAAACGCGCCGAGAGCTGTGGCGGCGACAGCCGTGGCAAGGAAAATTCTCTTCATGTTCATTGCTTGATATTGACAGGATTAGAAAAGGTATACAATATTGATGGCGGCCTTGGTGGGACCTACATAGTGATGTGGAATCTTGCGGGCGATCGCACGTCCGCACTCGGCACAGGTATATTTGTCGGCCTGAGTATATACATAGCCCACACCTATCTCCGCCTCGAGATTCCAGTGCTTTCCGAGCACCCATGCGTAACCATAGGCGATGCCGGCACCTACAGCCCACCCTTCATAGCGATGGTCGCGCAACTTCGAGAAGTCAGTGCCGAGAAACTTGAAGTTAAGATCAAGATTACCGAGATTGTATTGTCCGCCGAGCAGATGCGCACCGAGGAAATGGCCTGAGAAAGCCTCGCAGAACCAGTAGCGGGCTTCGGGCTGCACGAGCCAATGCTTCCATTTGTGACCGTCGACGGTCCAAGCGTTAAGACTACCCGAGAGTTCAACGGTCCACTTGGGAGCCGCCTTAACCTCGATTCCAAGATTGGGACTGAGTGCCACATCTGACAGCAGATTGGTCTTGACACCCACAGATTGAGCATCGGCGGTTATCGTACCGAAAACCGCAGCTAAAATCATTAAAAGTCCTCTTACTATTATCCGCATAGCACGAGAATTTGGGTTTAATGCTTATTGTTGTTGTTTTTCTTAGTTTTTTACTTCATTAGAATGTACCGCACATCTGATCAATGTATCTCCTTGAAAGACCACGGCTGAACAGTCTGAGTCAATCACGCTAAAAAAGCGTACAAATTTACATACATTTTTTCATAATTATCTCGCTGCAATGTTAAATTTCATTAACAAACTGAGAGTGAACAATACAGGGAGAGTCATTATGTCGCGTGCATTTTTCGATGCAAATTTATATAATAATTTTAACATCCGGTATAAAAAATATAGAAAATTTGTGCCAAAGGCATGATTTTACCCTAATTTCAGCATATTCTGAGCCAATTTTACCCTTGAATTCACCGTTTTCACCATAGTAATAATTCGGGATTCGCTACCTTTGCTATCGTTAACCTGAAACAATTTTAACCATTTTATTTATATTTCCATGAAAAGATTTTCGACGTTGCTTGCAGCCGCTGCTCTCACATTAGGAGGATTGTCGACTGCTCAGGCAAAGAAAGTACACACCATCGGTGACTCCACCATGGCCAACTATGATGAAAATGCTACCGTGACCCGCGGCTGGTGCCAGTATCTCCAGCAGTTTCTCGACGGTATCGAAGTGAACAACCGCGGCAAAAACGGCGCTTCAAGCAAGAGCTTCTATCAGGAAGCTGCCTTCTGGACTTCGGTAAAGAAGCAGATGCAGGAGGGTGACTATGTGCTGATCCAGTTTGCCCACAATGATGAAAAGACTCAGGGTATGGACGGCGATGAAGTTAAGGCTTATTATACATCAGTAGGTAACACCACTCAGGCCAACGCAACCGACTACCGCGGCACCTGCCCCAACACCACATATAAAGAATATCTCCGCAAGTATGTCAACGAGACCCGCGCCGCCGGCTGTACACCTATATTGGTAGGTAGCGTATGCCGCATGTATTTCTCGGGCAACACCATTAAGCGCAACGGCCGTCACGACCTCGGCGACAGCTTCTCGGTAGTTTCAGCCGACGGTATCAAGACCGGCCGCAGCGTGGCTGCTTCTGACCACTCCATGGACTATACCTACCAGATGAAACTGGTTGCCGAGGAGATGAATGTACCTTTCGTTGACCTTACCACCGCTACCGCCGACCTTTATATAAGCTACGGCGACAAGGATTGTCACTCAATTCTCGGCGACGGCGACGGCTCGACCCACCTCAGCGCTACCGGTGCGGCTCTTATTGCCCGCCGCTTCGTGCAGCTCTGTCAGGAACAGGGTCTTCTGACTGAATATGCCCACCTTACCAGCGAGCTCTCCATCACCCCCGACAACGCCGACCTCGGCAGCGGCTACAAAGGCCAGTCGATGACCAAAGAGTTCATGGTGACCGGTTTCGACCTTACTCCCGCATCGGGCAACGTAACCATCTCTGCTACCGGTAACCTCAAGTTATCGACCGACCAGAAGACTTGGGAACAGAATCTTTCAGTCGCCTACAACGGAGGCACTCTTATCCAGCGCTTCTATGCTCAGATGCCCATTGACAATGAAGGTGTCAATACTGCCAATATCAACGTGAAAGCCGGCGGCAAGACTCTCGACATTCCCGTGACGGTGACCGGTGTACAGCTCTCGGGCGGTACTGAAGTATCGGCTTACTGGCGACTTGAATCTGACGACAACTGCGTTACCGAAGGCCCCGTGACCGTAATTCCCGAATCATGGCAGGGTATGGTGCTTCAGAAATATGCCAACCCCAATGCCAATTCCGTTTGGCCCTCTTACACCGGTTTCGATGCTTCGCGCAAGACCCAGCGCAACGTGATAGAAGGCGAGAAATGGCCTGCCGGCGAAATCGATGAAGTGTCGACCCGATATATCGAATTCGGTATCACCGCTCCCGCTGAAACCACCCTCAATATCGACGAAATAAGCTACTACGTGTGTGGTTGCGGCGGCAACGGTATGTGCGTTCACATCTATTATTCAACCGAGGACGATTTCTCCAACGCTCAGCTTATCTTCTCAATGACTAAAATGCCGGCCAACAATATGCAGGACGGTAAGGTTCAGCCCGTAATCAAGCTCAACGAAGGCAAGTCGCTCCGTCTGCGCTTCTATCCTTGGTATAACGGCGAGGCTAACGGCAAGACTCTCTGCATCTCCGACGTGAAATTCCACGGTTACGCAATGGCTGCCGAAGATCCCGCCGGTATCGCCGACATCGCTGCCGACGCCGACAATGTGGTAGCCAGCACCTACTACAATATTCAAGGCATGGAGGTAGCCAATCCCGCAGCCGGCCACGTATATATTAAATGTGATCTTCATGCCGACGGCTCAATGACTTCAAGCAAGATCCGCTACTAAGAATTAACCTTACAAATACATAACCCATGAATAAAAAAGTATTTATTGCTGCTGCGGGCGCACTCGCATTATGCGCCGCAGCAGTGCCGGCCGGAGCCGAAACACTCGCCTCATGGACTTTCGAGACGGGCTACTCGGTTACCGATCTCGGCGACAATCATTTCCTTTATACGCCCGATGCAGAAGCCGCTGTAGAGGATATAACAGGATGGTCAGCCTCCAATATTCCTTCCATTCTCCCCGAGGAAGCAGCCGGTGAGGCAAGCGCCTACTCGCTCTCAGCTTTCAGCGAAAACCGCTACTGGCAGCTTTGCAACGGCTATCAGACCCGCGTGCTTCGCGTGGCAAATGACACTCAGGAAATCGAAACCGGCATTGACTTTTCCAATCCTGACAACCACAAGGTATATTACGAACTGTCATTCCCAACCAAAGGGTATAAAGATGTGGCTATAACCTATGCCATCGCCCCGGGAAACAATGTGGAGACTCCTATTGAAATGGTAGTGTCGACCGACGGCGGTAATACATGGTTTGATTCGGGCTCTCAGAATTCTTCAGCCGTATGGTTCCAGTATGAAGACCGCACTGTGGCTCTCTCAGCCAACAACAAGGACAATGTACTTGTGCGTCTGCTCCCTACAGCCGGAAAGACCAACTGGAATTTACGCAATATTTCCATCACTGCCGAGAAAGCCGACGAACTCGCTTCGGTAAGCAACGCCGCCGTAGATTTCTTCTGGCCCATGGGATCGACCGATCCCCAGCTTACCGCAACGGCTTCGATGCCCGACGTATTCGGTGTATATGAACTCGCTATCGGCAAGGGCCTGACTATTTCAAAGGTAGGTAATGTGACCGGCGGTTCGGCACAGACACTCTTCAAGCCATCCAACAACAACGCTTCGGACTTCAGCGAAGATGATGCGCTGGTATTGACTGTAATACCCAAGAAAGGCATCACTTTCAAGCCCACGAAATTCGCTTTTCAGGCCAGCAAGCACGGTACCGGTGGCGGCAACATCGGTCTTGAAGTGCGTCAGGGTGACAAGACTGTCATGATCAACAATTCTCTCAATCCCGAGAGAAACAATACCGGCAACTTCTTTACTTCATTCGAGGAAGCTATCGAAGGCTTTGATGCTTCGTCGGAAGCTGTTACAGTCGTGCTCTACATCAATAAGCTCGCTACCAATAAGGAAATGGGCTTCGCCGATCTCACTCTCTACGGAGTTGCCGACGGTCAGGTACTTCCCGTGCCCGTTTACTCATTCACTCTCACCTCAACCATGGAAGGTGCCGGTGCGCTTTCATGTGCTCCCGCCGGAAACGAGTTTGACGAAGGCACACGCCTGACAGTCTCCACTACCGAAAATTTCGGTTACCACTTCACCTCTTGGACTGATGCTGAAGGCAATGTGGTGTCGACCGACAATCCCTATACATTCGACATCACGGGCGATACTCAGCTTGTAGCCAACTATGACAAGAATGATGTATACGCTCTCAATCTCGAGCTCAAGGGAGGCGCCAATGTCAACCTCGTCCAGTACTCTCCCGAAGGTAATGTGGTCGACGGCGTTCACTATTACGAAGCCGGCACGGAAGTGCGTCTTACCACCTACAACAACCGCATCCTCACTTTCACCAACTGGGAAGACAACACCACCGCCCCCACCCGCGACATCGTGATGGACGGCGAGAAAAATCTTACCGCTGATTTCGCAGCATGCGACTACATAGTTGGCTGGGATCTCTACTTCGACCAGCCCGCTGGTGAGCGCGCCGCCGACTATAAGGATGAGACCGACAATGCCGGTCTGCTCAGCCTCCGCGATCCCGAAGGCAACACCAAGACTTGGCTTACCCGCGGTATCAGCAACGGTGCTGAAAACGGCAAATGGGCAGCACGCATATGGAAACTCCGCAGCGAAAATCTCTACTTCGAGATCTCATTCTCTACCATCGGCTACACTGACATCACCGTGGCTGCTGCACTGGGCATCCAGTACAACTCCTACACAATCAATAACATGCAGTACAGTATCGACGGTACTAACTTCACTACCGTAGGCACTTATGAGCTCGCTCCCGGATGGACTTCAAAAGAAGTAGCGCTTCCTGCCGACGCCGCCAACGTGCAGCGCGTATGGGTTCGCTTCATGCCCGACCGCACTTCTCCCCTTGTAGGTAACGCAACCGACTACGACGGTCTTGCAATCGCCGAGATCTTCGTTCTTGCCAACAAAGAGGCAGCCGACGATAACACCGCACCTGCCGTAGTAAGTGTAATTCCCGCCGACGGTGACACCGATGCCTCCGCCAACGGTTCGATCATCGTGAACTTCGACGAAAAAATCAAGCTCGGAACAGGCAACGCCACCCTCAACGGTACCGTTCTCAACCCCCGTGTAAGCGGAAAGAGCGTGGTATATCCCTATGTAGGTCTTGACTACGCCACCACCTATACCTTCAATCTTCCCGCAGGCGCTATCACCGACCGCTCTGGCAATCCCTGTGCTGCCGTATCCACTTCATTCACCACAATGGAACGTGTTCGCCCCGAGGCCCGCGTATTTGATGCAATCGTCGCTGCCGACGGCTCAGGCGACTATGCTACCGTTCAGGAGGCTGTCGACGCAGCTCCCGCTGACCGTATCAAGCCTTGGCTCATCTTCGTGAAAAACGGCAACTACAAAGAGCACGTCAACATTCCCGCCAACAAGCCCATGCTTCACTTCATAGGTCAGGACCGCGACAAAGCCGTGATACTTGATGACAAACTCTGCGGCGGTGCCAATGCCCTCCATGTAAGTGTAGGAGCAACAGTAGTCGTAAACTCCAACGACTGTCTTTTCGAGAACATCACCCTCGAGAACTCCTACGGACACGAGAAGCAGGACGGTCCTCAGGCACTCGCCCTCAACACTACCGGTGACCGCACCATCTTCAACAACGTGGCCATGCTCTCTTATCAGGATACATGGATTACCCCGTCGACATCCAACTACCGCGCTTACGTGCGCAATTCGTTCATAGAAGGTGCCGTAGACTTCATCTACAACAGCGGTAACATCTTTATCGACAACACTACTCTCTACATCACCCGCAAGAGCGGCGGCTACATCGTGGCTCCCTCGCATGGTGCTGACGTAGAATGGGGATATGTATTCAACAACTGTGTCATCACTGCTCCCGGCGTACCCAGCGAGACCTCGGTATGGCTCGGTCGTCCTTGGCACAACTTCCCCAAGACCGTGTTCCTCAACACCCGCGCCGAAGTGACCATCCCCGCTACCGGCTGGTATGAGACTATGGGCGGTCTGCCCGCGATCTGGGCCGACTGGAACACCACCGACGGTGACGGCAACCTCGTTGATCTTTCCCAGCGCCGCGATACTTACTATTACACTGACTCCGACGGCAACCGCGTGTATGGCAAGGCCAAGAATCATCTCACCGATGAAGAGGCAGCCGAATATACCGTGAAGAATGTTCTCTCGGGAACCGACAACTGGCAGCCCGTAATTAAGACCGAGGAATGTGCAGCTCCTATTGCCAAACTTGAAAACGGAAATATCTCATGGGAACCCGTTGATTACGCAATATGCTACGTGGTGACTCACAACGATAATGTAGTTTCGATCACCACCGAACCCTCGGTAGATGTAGACGCCGATAAACCTGAAGGTTACTTCGTGCAGGCCGTGAATGAATTCGGCGGTCTCAGCGAGAAATCAGCCGTAAAAGCAGCCGGTGAATCAGGCATTATCTCTACCGCCGCTGAAGGAAACTTCGCAGTCGAGGGTATCTATAACCTCAACGGTATCCGTCTCTCCGCTCCCGTCAAGGGTGTCAACATTATCCGTCTCCGCGATGAGGCCGGAAATGTAAAAGTCGAGAAGATTATAATAAAATAAGTTATTATTAAGGTTGGTCGGCCCGGTATCGTGATGATGCCGGGCTGATTTTTTTTGCATGTTTAGGTATTTTGCATATCTTTGCATGACCATGAGAAACATTACCGCTATTTTCATTATATTGCTTTCGGCGCTTGACGCGTTGGGTCAGGCCTACTGCACCGTGACTACCTACGATGAAGACTCCGGTCTTTCGCAGCGACTCGTCAAAGGCATAGTGCAGGACAATGCCGGCTTTATATGGATTGCGACATGGAACGGTCTCAACCGCTTCGACGGAAGTGAATTTGCGACACTGCGTCCTGATTTCAACGATGAAGCCTACAGGTATTCCAACCGTATCGGCGACCTGCATCTATCGCCCCGGGGCAATCTGCTGTGCCGCATCGACGACCGCATATCGCTTTTCGATGTCAACACATTCAAGTATACTGACCTCCATTCGCAGATTGAAAGCGCGATTGGGAAACGATTTGATTTAAAACAGATTCTTCCCGCACGGGGTGAAGAAATAGTCATGTCGACTAAAGACGGTCACTACATAATAATTCCATCGGAAGACTCCATTCCGGCAGCCAAAATCGTTGACACCCGACCCGACATTTCGTATCGCCGACGAGGTAACCGCCTCCATACCCCTATTGGTCCCTACCGTCCTGAGGACCTTGTTTTCTCCCGCGTGGATTCATGCGGTACCACATGGCTCATCACCCGCGAGGGTGAAATTATGTCAACCAGTGGCGATTACGACCATTTTACACTGCATGAAAGAATCGATATGGTTCCCGGCTCCCTTTATTTCTCCACTACCGACAAAAGCGGTAACGTGTGGTTACGCAGTTCCGAGGGTGCTCACCATATTACCTTGGGTCACCGCCCCTACTCCACTGTCAAAACCTGTCATGACTCAAAAATGCGCACCTCTATGCGTGATTCTGCCGGAAAGATATGGCTTTCGGAGAGCGACGGGAATGCGGTTTCGCTGCTCGATGTCGCTTCGGGCTCTAAAAAGTATTTAGACCATTCAGGAAAATTATCCGATTCTTTCAGCACATTCGGCTCACCTGTCTACGCAATGTCACAGTCACCTGACGGGACTGTGTGGTTAGGCTCAAAACCCGACGGTGCGTATCGGTTGACACCCGCAGGTGACAATGGATATGAGATGGAACATTTCGATACAGGCAACGTATACGATTTCCGTTTCGACAACCATGGCGCGTTATGGATCGCCACGATGGGCGACGGGGTCTTATATTGTCCTGATCCCGCGGCACGGAATCCGCATTTCACGCGATTGAAGGAAAAGGAAGGGTATCCGGACGAAGCTCGACTCGTGCGTCACCTCGCCATATCAGGCGACACAATGATGCTTGCATCGACTACGTCTGGTCTTCTTGCCGTCGACATGAGGACTGTTGATAAATCTGACGCCGTAAGGGCATCGCTGCTTACGAGCCGCCCCGGCGACGCATCATCTCTCGGCAATATTGCGGTGATGGATGTGACTGTGGGACGCGACGGCACAATTCTCGTGGCAACCGAGAGCGACGGCATCAATATTGTCGTTCCTTCGGCTATAGACAAGCCCGAAAACTGGAAATTTTATCATCACAACGCATCATCCGGCCTGACTGATATTGCTCTTGCTGTCGTGGAAGCGCCTCAGAATCTCGACGGCTGGTATCTGGTCACGTCCAACAACCGGTTATATCTTTTCAATCCATCCACCGGACGTAAGATGGTGTATGGTGACTGGTTCTGGGGACGCAAACTCAGATTTACCGATGGCCGCCCGGTAATGGCCGCCGATGGAAGCTGGGTTATCGGGCATGAGAACGGAGCCGTGATAATGAAACCTGATACGGCGATGAATATTCCTACTATCACGCCCGTAATGTTTACCGCCGCTTCAATTCAGGGCCAAAAAGAAAGGCTGCTTTCAGCCGAGACCGACTCTATTGTGCTTGGCAAGCGTGAACGGAATCTGACTGTAAAATTCTCAGCCCTTGACCTCAACGGAAGTGATGATATAGAGTATTCCGTAAAACTCGGTGATGATGATTGGGTAAATCTCGGTAAGCAAAACTCCCTTACGCTGCTTGATCTTACTCCGGGTGAATACAACCTGTCGGTCAGAGCCACATCGCCGGCCGGAAGTATTCTTGATCGGGAAGACAATCTTGTCATTATCGTCACCCCTACGTTCTGGGAAACCACATTAGCCAAAGTGCTCTATGCGATGGTTGCACTGCTGTTCGCAGGAGCCTGTATCTGGATTATCGTTTACATCAGGGCTATGAAGCGCAAGCAGCGTGAGATTCTCAATGCCTATCTGAGCGCTATAAAGACTGCTCCGGCCGACATGCAAGCTCTTGAGGGTGAGGAGACCATCGAAGCAACACCTGCTTCAGACGTGGAAAATCTGCCCCTGTCGGACGAAGACAAGGCTTTGATGGAAAGTGTCACCGCCTTTGTGGCTGAAAATATAGCCGATCCATCGGTGACAGTCGACGACATGGCCGCTGCTGTAGCCATAAGCCGCAGCAGTCTCAACCGTAAAATGAAATCGCTGATGGGTGTGTCACCGGCCGAATTTATTCGTGAAAGCCGGTTGAGTCAGGCCGAAAAGATGCTGACTGAAACTGATCGGTCCATCAAGGAAATCGCCTACGACTGCGGTTTTGCCGATATAAATTACTTCGGCAAATGCTTCAAGGCCTCGCGGGGTGTGCCTCCGGGTGCTTACCGCAAGTCGGAGCTGAAATAAAAGAGTGTCATGATGCGACGGGTATCGCAGCTCTTGAATGGTGACGTATATATCGGTGAAAGATGATATTTCTCTCCATATTCCTTTCTGAAATCCTCCATATCACATTCGTTGACCATCACATATCCTTGTTTCGGTGAGCGTCCCTGAATCGGAACCACACGGTCATTGAGATAGAATCCGGTAGTGTAGTAGCGCAGCATCGGCTCTCGGATGTATTGGTACACAGTCTCATCGTCGGCTGTATAATGTTGAAGCACTCGGGCAAAATATATATCGCTCTTACTGCTAAGCACCGCAGGCTGAATCGTCGATGCCATTACCCAGTAAAGTGCAAAGGTCGATGCTATACCCCACCCCATCACACCGGAGTTATCACCACGGCGGATAGCGCTGAACGTGCAGAATCCGGCGATACAGGCACAAGCTATGCATATCCATCCGGCAAACGAAATGTTCCACTCCCCGAGTGCAGAGAGATATCGTGCGACATCGGGTTTGAGCCCCGGAAATAATTCGTCGACATTGACAGCATTAATCACCACCGTGACCACCGCGGCAAGTATCGCGAGAGTTCCGAGCAGACCGGAGTAAATGGAGATTATACGGCGCGATCTTTCGGCTATTTCTATCATCATAAGGGCTGTGAAATAACTGAGAAACGGGTAAAGCGGGAGAAGATATACGCTGCGCTTGCTCGCGGGAATTGTATAAAATATGAGCGTTACCACCACTGCCGTGAGAGAAAGCAGGCTGACCGGCCGGAGGCTCTTTAAAGCGGCCCACGACTTGCCAATGCTGAATCCACGCCACTTAACTATAAAAAGTCCCATCACGGCGGCAAGCGTGTAAGGCACCATGCCGGCAATTATGGTGATAAAATTATAGTAAAACGGGTTGACGTGGCTTTCATAAGACATCGTGCCGGTCATGCGTCCTATATTCTCCTCCCACACAAGATCGGCAAATTGCTGTCCACCTTGCTTGAATGCAAGATACAGCCAAGCGACATAACCTGCGAGGGAAAGGAGTCCGCTGAAAGCGAGCACTCCAAACGTACGCCAGAAATTGTCGCCCCTCAGCAGAAAATAAATACCAAGTATAAGACACGGAAGCACCATTCCCACAGGCCCTTTGGTGAGCACCGCACACGCCATAAGGAGTAATCCGAATACTGATACCGACGGTTTCCCTCCTATCTCACGCCTGCGGTTAAAAAGTAATACCGCTCCCACTATGCAAGCGGTGAGCACCATATCCACCCTGCACACGGTAGCGGCACGGAACACTTCAAATGCCGTGACAGTCACCGCGGTGGAAATCACTGCTACAAAGTGCGCGCGGTCACGGTCGGCATATCGGCGGTAAATGAAGATATAAAATCCCGCTGCCATAAAGACGGTGGCGAGCGCCGAAGGCATGCGGGCGGATATTTCATTCACACCTCCGGTAAGCCATGAGCACGCCACTATGAGCCAAGCTAAAAAAGGCGGTTTATAGGGAATGTCACCGCCGCAACTGGTAGGCAGAATATAGTCGCCCGTCTTTATCATCGATAAGGCGACAATGGCTTCGCGCGGTTCACCTTTGGTATTGAACAGTGTATCGCCCAACCACGGAATGAAGGTGAAAAGTATGGCCGCAAAAAGCAGGAATGTAAAGTATCTTTTCATTTTTCTGTTGCTGACAGGAGGCCGGCGGTATCGGCATCCTGATTCATTTTATCAATTATGGACTTGGGAAGTTCTTTTTCAGCCTTTACGCCGAGAGCACGCAGATTTTCGGCACGGCGCACGAGATTTCCCGCACCGGTCGAAAGTTTTTTCATTGCCTCGTCGTAGCTCTTGCGGGTCTTGGTAAGGTTGGTGTCAATAGCCATGAGATCGTTGACAAAACCCACAAACTTGTCATACATCTTGGCTGCTTCCTGAGCGATTTTCACCACATTGGCCGTCTGCTGCTCCCTGCGCCACAGTTGCTCGATTATCTTTAGTGCCGATACAAGATGACTGGGCGACACTATGAGCACGCGGTTATTATAGGCATGCTGCCACAATCCCGGGTCAAGACGCATGGCGGCCATATATGCCGCTTCAGTGGGAATGAACATCATCACGAAATCCACAATTCCGTCTCCCGATATATCGGAATATTTCTTCGAAGCCAATGTATCGGCATGACGGCGCACCGATGTGACATGATCCTTACCCGCAGCGGCGCGCTCGGCATCGTCGGTAGTGGAGGAATATCTTAGGAAAGCTGTCATAGATGCTTTTGAGTCGATTACAACCTTTCTGCCGTCGGGATAACGCACCACCACATCGGGCCGCATACGCGCCCCGCTTTCCCCGGTGAGCACTCGGCCATCGTCGTCGCGCGTCACCTGAACTTCATATTCATATCCCTTGCGCAGACCCGACTGCTCGAGTATTGTTTCGAGAACCATTTCTCCCCACTGTCCCTGCACACCTGTGTTACCACGCAGGGCGCCGCTAAGCTGTTTGGCCTCGCGACCCATCATCTCGCCAAGCTCGCGCAAGTCCTTGAGCCTTTCTTTCAGCGAGAAAAGTTCGCGTGCTTCCTCGCTGTAAGTATCGTTTACCTTCTTCTTGAATTCCTCTATCTGCTCGCGTAGCGGCGAAAGGATTTCAGTGAGCCGCTCTTCATTCTGCTGCTTGAATGTAGCCGAATTATTACTGAGGATTTCATTGGCTATATTCTTGAAACGCTCCTCGGCTGCCGTCTGCATCTCGGCAAAACGGCGTTCGAGCATTTCCTGACGGGTCTTGAGCGCGGAATTTTCCTTTTGCTCATCACCAAGGCGCTCATTGACCGATGAGAGTTCTTTACGCGCCGCGTCGCGCTCCTCTATGAGGCGCTGCGAATTATTCTCGGCCGCCTGAGCCATTGCGCCGAGCGATGCGGCCCGGTTATTGGCTTCAGAGAGTTCGGCAGCAAGCCTGTCGGCCTTCGATGTGATTTCATCAAGTCGTCTGCCATACTCAGCTGATGTATTTTCAGCCGCTGCCACCGCCGAGCGTGCGTTTATAAGACGGCTGTAGCAAAATGCCAAAGCCGCGGCCAGAGCCACGGCTACGATTATGAGAATGATATTCATAATTCGGAGAGAATTTAATCAAGTTTAAGCACGGCAAGGAATGCTTTCTGAGGCACTTCGACCGAACCGATCTGCTTCATGCGCTTCTTACCTTTCTTCTGCTTTTCGAGAAGCTTGCGCTTACGTGAGATATCACCGCCGTAACACTTTGCCGTAACGTCCTTACGCACGGCCTTGATAGTTTCACGCGCTATAATTTTCGCACCTATGGCTGCCTGTATGGCAATATCAAACTGCTGGCGCGGAATCAGCTCCTTAAGTTTCTCGCACATGCGTCGGCCGAACGTAACAGCATTATCAACATGAGTGAGCGTCGATAATGCGTCCACACTCTCGCCATTGAGCAGGATATCGAGCTTCACGAGTTTCGATTCACGGAAGTCGTGCAGGTGGTAATCAAATGAAGCATAACCTTTTGATATACTCTTGAGCTTGTCGTAGAAGTCAATCACAATCTCGCCCAGCGGCATATCAAATATCATCTCCATGCGGTTGCCGGAGATATATTCCTGCTTCACGAGTTCACCTCGCTTGCCGAGACACAAGGTCATGATGGGACCGATATAATCGGCTGCGGTAATAATTGATGCGCGTATATACGGTTCTTCGATATGATCGATAAGAGTGGGTTCGGGCAGCCCGGATGGATTATGTACCTCGGTCATGTTGCCATGCTTGTCATACACACGGTAACTTACGTTGGGAACCGTGGTTATGACATCCATATCAAACTCGCGACCGAGACGCTCCTGCACAATCTCCATGTGGAGCAGGCCGAGGAATCCGCAGCGGAAACCGAAACCGAGCGCCATCGACGACTCGGGCTGGAAGGTGAGCGACGCATCGTTGAGCTGGAGTTTTTCGAGCGACGAGCGCAGGTTTTCAAAATCCTCGGTCTCAATAGGATAAACTCCGGCAAACACCATAGGCTTAACCTCCTCAAATCCATCGATAGCTTCGGAGCACGGACGGTCGACGTGGGTGATCGTGTCGCCCACTTTCACCTCCTTGGATGTCTTGATGCCCGATATGATATAACCTACATTACCAGCCGAAAGCACGTCGCGGGGCGACATATCAAGGCGGAGTATACCGATTTCATCGGCATTGTATTCCTTTCCGGTAGCAACGAACTTCACAAAGTCGTTTTTATGGATTGTACCGTTGACAATCTTGAAGTAGGCGATAATGCCACGGAAGGGATTGAAAACCGAGTCGAAAATCAGAGCCTGCAGCGGAGCTTTGGGATCGCCTTCGGGAGCGGGGATGCGCTTGACGATCGCTTCAAGGATCTCGGGGATACCTACTCCGGTCTTTCCGCTGGCACGGATGATTTCCGAAGGATCACATCCGAGCAGATCCACTATCTGATCCTCCACTTCCTCAGGTTTGGCGCTGTCGAGGTCGACTTTATTGATTACAGGGATAATCTCAAGGTTGTTGTCAATCGCCATATAGAGATTGGAAATAGTCTGAGCCTGAATACCCTGCGAGGCGTCAACTATCAGAAGCGCACCTTCGCAAGCGGCTATCGAGCGCGACACTTCATAGGAAAAGTCCACGTGTCCCGGGGTATCGATGAGATTCAGAGTATAGTCTTCACCGTCAAGACGGTAATTCATCTGGATGGCATGACTCTTTATAGTGATGCCGCGCTCTCGCTCGAGATCCATATCATCGAGCACCTGAGCCTGCAGATCTTTGCCGGCAACTGTGTCGGTATATTCAAGCAGACGGTCGGCAAGGGTGCTTTTGCCGTGGTCAATATGAGCTATTATACAGAAATTTCGGATATTTTTCATCGCTTTACTTTATTCTTCCGCAAAATTACGAAAATTTACCGAATTAATACGGGAGTGAAAAATTTTTCAACCATTTATTGCGTATATTGGAATTTGAGCTTATCTTTGCCGATAGAAAAATAATATCATTTTAATATCATAATAGAATTATGGAAGACAAGAATTACGAATATGATTACACTGGCAAGGTCTACAACGGTTTCCTGATGCTGTTTGTCACGCTTGTCATTATTCCCGGCACTATCGCGGCAGTGCTGTTGCTCGCTCCCGATCTGCTTTCATCGGCATGGCCTTGGATTACAAGCGGCTGCCTTTTCATCGCATTCATAATAATGCTGTGCGGTTTTTTCATCCAGCAGCCCAATCAGGCGCGTGTCATGATATTTTTCGGTAAGTATCGCGGCACATACCGTAAAACCGGTTATTACTGGGTAAATCCTTTCATGGGCGTAAAAAAAGTTTCACTCCGTATACGCAATCTCGATGTCGCTCCTATAAAAGTAAATGACAAGACGGGAAATCCGGTGATGATAGGCATGGTGCTCGTGTGGAAGGTACGCGATACTTACCGCGTGATTTTCGACGTTGACACCGATATCTCCGAACCGCCCGTCACCACCGATGCAAATGGCAATGTGACCGTAGGAAAGGCAAGCAACGATACACTCAGCAACTTCGTGAAAGTGCAGAGCGATGCAGCCCTTCGCGAAGTCACCGGTCACTATGCATATGACGACGAGGGCAATGATAACGATGAGATAACCCTCCGCAGCGGCAGCAACGAGATTGTGGAGCGCCTTGAAGACAAACTAAACGAGCGCCTGTCAATGGCCGGTATCGAGGTTGTGGAAGCACGCCTCAACTACCTCGCCTATGCTCCAGAAATCGCAGCCGTGATGCTTCGCCGCCAGCAGGCATCGGCCATCATCTCAGCCCGTGAAAAGATTGTGGAAGGGGCTGTTTCGATGGTAAAGATGGCACTGAATCAGCTCAAGGAGGAAGGTGTGGTGGAACTCGACGAAGAGCGTAAGGCCACGATGGTGAGCAATCTTCTTGTGGTGCTTTGTGCCGATGAACCTGCTCAGCCGGTGGTAAACACAGGCACACTCTACAACTGACACCTCGCCGATGGCTAAAAAAGAAGCTGCCAAGAGTTTTCTGCTGAGGCTTGACCCTGCCACGATGGAAATGGTCGAGGCATGGGCCGCGCAGGAATTCCGATCGGTCAACGGCCAACTCCAGTGGATCGTAGCCGAAGCGCTGCGTCGTCATGGTCGCAAGCCCAAGACACCGCCACAGTCATCATCAGAGTAGATTTATATGATTACAATCCGGTTACTTTTAGCCGGATTGTAATTCTTTTTTAATATATGTTGGGTTAATGAATAATATTATCTATATTTGCGCTACAAACATGATTTTTTAATCGAATTTATCAAATGAAGACAGCTTTAATCACAGGCGTCACCGGTCAGGACGGAAGTTTCCTTGCGGAATTCCTTCTTGAAAAAGGTTATGACGTGCATGGCACCATACGCCGTTCGTCGGTCGACTATCGTGAACGCATAGCCCATCTCGAAGGGCGTCCACACTTTCATCTGCATTATGCCGATCTGGGTGACTCAATGAGCATAATCCAAGTATTGAGTAAGGTGCGACCCGATGAGGTTTATAATCTTGCCGCTCAAAGTCATGTTCAGGTTTCATTTGACTCCCCCGAGTTCACGGCCGATGTCGATGCCACCGGTGTGCTGCGAATTCTCGAAGGTATTCGTCAGGTAGGTCTGGCCGATACATGCCGCTTCTATCAGGCATCCACTTCGGAACTTTACGGAAAAGTCGAGGAGGTACCGCAGAATGAAAACACTCCCTTTCACCCCTACTCTCCTTATGCCGTTGCCAAACTTTACGGTTTCTGGATCGTGAAGGAGTATCGCGAGGCCTACAATATGTATGCTTGCTCAGGTATCCTGTTCAACCACGAGAGCGAGCGCCGCGGCGAGACATTCGTTACGCGCAAAATCACCCTCGCCGCTGCCCGCATAGCTCAGGGTAAGCAGGAGAAACTTTATCTGGGCAATCTATCATCGCTCCGCGACTGGGGTTACGCGAAAGACTATGTTGAATGCATGTGGCTTATTCTCCAGCAACCCGAGCCTGAAGACTTCGTGATAGCGACAGGTCATCAGCATTCAGTTCGTGAATTCTGCCTGCATGCATTCCGCAGAGCCGGCATTGAGTTGCGTTTCGAGGGCGAGGGTGAGCATGAAAAGGGTATCGACATAAAGACCGGCAGAGTAGTCATCGAGGTTTCGCCCGACTTCTACCGTCCCACCGACGTCGTTAATCTCTGGGGCGATCCTACGAAAGCGAAGGAAAAGATGGGATGGGATCCCGAGAAAAAAACTTCGTTTGTGGAACTCGTCAATCTTATGATCGATTCCGATATGGCTAAGGTGGCTGCCGAACGCGCAGGCGAACAGGTACGTACCAACCTCGCCGAGTATCTTGAAAAAGGTATAGTAAAATAATACTGCTCATGAAACCGACCAAGGGTACACATATCGTATCGCCGCTTGCTCTTGTATCGCCGCTGCTCATGCTCTGGGGC
>JAIDUB010000104.1 GCA_029060405.1 Duncaniella sp.
ATGGAGACGACTACGATGATGATGATGATGATGATGATGATGATGATGATGATGATGATGTGGTTGAGTGCCCACAATGTGGTGGGGACGCTTATTGGAATGGAGGAGGCTATGAGTGTGATGAATGTGGTTGGTGCTCACAGTAAATAGTATTCTTATGAAAATTGTTAGTAAATAGCAATAATATAGGATGATAAAAAAATATATAAGTAAATAATAATCTAATAAACATTCATATGGCTAAAATTTTAAATATCTCTCGTGTTAATATTGGTAGAACCGTAAAAGGTACAAATTTCGTTAAAGGAGATTATATCCCTACTCAAACTTTATTTGAGACCAAAACTACGGAAGGCATTTTTAACCTTTCTCGAAATGAGGTTTTGAATCTTCTTGCACCGTTAGGAATAGTTGCAGTTAAATTGACAGCTTCTGTCTTATCGAAATTGATTGGAACCCATATAGATGTTTCTACTATTTCGGATAAATAAAAATGGAATTCAAGTGATGTTGTATTGCCAATATTGACCATGATTACTATGTGCTATATTAAGCTAAGTATACGCAGGATTTCTTTTCTTGCGGAAGATGGAAAATAGTATAATATGTGATTGTAGTCAGACGCTATGCTTTAATCCGCAAAAAAAATCTTAATGAATATTAATGCTAATTACAATTTACGACAGCTCCCTAATTCTGGATATGTATTAGAATCAATATCTGGTGGAAAGCTAATAGTTCTTAACAAGACTGCTGCATATATTTGGATGTTAATAAAGTCTGGCTCAAGTACTATAGAGCAATTACAAAAAGAAATTATGGATAAATATCAAGTAGATTCAAAAAAAGCTTATGAAGATCTGGTACTCACAACCACTCATTGGCTTTCTATAGGAATTATTAACCCTTAAAATTTTTACATTATGAAAGAGAATTATGAATCTCCAAAAATTGAGGTAGTTGAACTTACTGAAAACCTTACTAGCGACTGTACAACTCCAATACTTTAACATTGTTGAAACTACTTAGAGTTTGGATCACGGAAGCTTGTAATGCTTCTTGTGCACACTGTATGAATAAGACCGCAAGGGATACTGCCTTAATGTCTCCCTTGCGGTTTGAGCAGATATGCGAATATTTTAAGAACAATGGATTGACAAAGATTTCTATAATGGGTGGAGAACCTACAATGCATCCTAATTTCGCCGAAATTTGCAAAATCGCTCAATCATATTTTCAAGAGGTGTATGTCTTTACTAATGGAATAAGAGGAGATGTCCTATCCGAATTTCATCCAAGAAATACAGATGCGATAGTTTATAATTTCTTGTTTATTGAACAATGGAGTGATATCACTTTTTTGCATAGAAATAGAGGTAAACGGATAATTGATGTTGTTATAGATAATCATACGGATATCAATAAACTTAAGAGTTCGTTGATAAAACTTATCAGATTTTGTCCGGTGCCAATTGAGATACAACTAGTAATAAATAATTCAATCAATATCTTTAAATATCGAGGTATAATCGCTGATAAAATTACTACGATTTATAACTTTTTAAGTTCTACGTATCCTACCATTTCAACAATTTTTCAATGTGGTGCTCCATTATGTTTCACACATGGACTTAAATTACCTCCATTCGTCTATAGAACCATTTGTCCAAGTGAAGCTGTACTGATAGATGGAAGTTGTAATGTGAGATTCTGCAATATTCACACGGAGAAATTAGTTCCATTATTTTTTAATAATAATATTATTCCTTTCAAAATACTAAAAAATCATATATATCTTCAGAATCTAAAAAATCAATATAAGAGCCTTGATAAAATTTGTGTACATTGTTTATACTATTCGACTCAATGCAATGGCAAATGCTATGTTTCGCAAGATTTTATTCATACCTCAGACATAATTAATAATACAGATGTTTTATGGCTAAAACAACTGAAAATATAAGATTCTATATTACCGAAAATTGCAATGCTCGATGCAAAAACTGTTTCAATAGCAGTCTTCGGAGTGGAGTAGATATGCATTTAATAAACTTTACACAGTTATGTAAATATTTTAATGCGAATGGAATAAAACATATAAAAATTATGGGTGGAGAACCTACGACTCATCCTCAATTTCTTGAGCTTTTAGCTATAGCTCAAAATAATTTTGAAGAAGTATCGATTTTTACTAATGCGATTAGTCCCACTATTTCAAATGTTTCATTGAGAGATAAAGATAAAGTTGTATATAATTTCAAATTCTCGCAAGCCCTTGATGCGAATAAGTTATTGTTAGGCGAACCCGGTAAACGAGCTTTAGAGGTTCAGGTGTTGCGAGGTCTTAATATCGAGAAAGTAAAAAACGAAATTCAGAGAATTGCAAAAATATTACCTGAAGTTGAGGTTTATCTGACATTAGATTGTACGACAGATATTTTTATGGAGAGAAATTCCGTTATTCCGATATATGAAGATTTACAAAATTATTGTAAAGATCATAATATTAAACAAGGGCAAGACCATATTCTGCCACTATGTTATGTGAAAGGATCTCGAATACCATTACCAAGAAGTGGTGCATTTTGTAATATTCAATGTTCTGGTTTAATAGATTCGCATTACAACATTAGATTTTGTAATCAACATCAACAGGTCTTAGGAAATATGTATGACTCAAAAATGCAGTTAATTGATTGGAATTCGTTTGTGAGTTTATTGAACTCAAAATATTTTGAGATTCGAGAGCAAATTTCCAATAAAGAATGTAGAGATTGTATATTCTTGGATGTATACTGTAATGGTGGGTGTTTTAAAAAATAATATTTCTATTCGATAAAGTTTTTAAGGAATAAAAATTTACGAATAGAAATGCCGAAAAACATAATTCAATAATATAGCTTGAGGCTGTGTCTATAGTATCGCGACACAGCTTCAAGCTATATTATGTAGTGGGCTGATAAAATAGGAGAAATTTTTTGATGCTTGTATGAATGATGGGTGGTGCGTGGATAATATGCATATAATCATATCTTTAATGTATAATAGTATTGTATTACTGGTAGTGCTTATACTGAAACCTGATATACAATAAATAAAAATCCGATACTTTTCGATTAAAAAATTTGGTAGATGAAAATATTGTATCTACATTTGCATCATGAAATCTTAACATTTATTACCGCCTAGTGTTGAGATTTTGTAAAAATTATTCAGGCGGGAACTAAAATCTTCAAAATGACAAAAGAAAAAAAAAGAAAATTAGCCGTCATATCCGGATTGACTTTGGGTACTGCATGTCTCGTGGTTGGGGGGATGGCGATCTCTCGCAAACCGGCAATAGTGACAAAACCTTGAGCTCGTACTTTTTTCCGAGCAGACGGAGTCCCCAAAATAGCTTATGATTCGTCTTGGGTTGCAAATCTCCAGTCGATTGCGCAAATTTTCTATAAAGGAGAATTTTTCAATGCATATCAATGTGGTGACAAATTCTATACAGGCCATACTACTATTAATGGTGCTAAAAATATTAAGGAGTTGATAATAAATCTGTTTAAATAAAAATATTATGGTAAATATTGAAAGCTATAGTTACGAAGGTGAATATATGACTGATGAAGATAAAAAATTCATACTTTCAATTATGTTTCCCGATGGTATGGATGAAGATTGAAGGGAAACGTATATAAATACAATTTTTTAAACGAAAGGGCGTTAACCTAATCAGATTAACGCCCTAAAAATTTGATGAATATGTTAAGAGAAATAATAAAGAGCCGAATGTCATTGGCCGGCCTCACACAGGCAAAGCTGGCTGAGATGTCGGAATGTACGCCTAATCAAATGGGCGTATTCTTGAAAGGGAATGGCTTCCTTAACAAGAGTTCTTTGGAGAAATGCCTGTCGGCTATTGGCGTTAGACTTGATGTTTACGCCAATCGCTACAAGTTAGCGCAAAAAGCCGCTAAATCGTTACGCGATATTGATAAAGAAGACATTATGGAAATGTCTAAGGAAGAAATGGCAACTCTAACAGGACACAAGGAAATTCTGGCTCTTTTTGATGTATCTGAAAAGGAACTTGATGTAATTTTGGATTCTCAGATTGTAGATTATGAAGGCACTTATCCTTTCTTTCAAGCAATGGTTCTTCATTTAATGCAGGTTGGTGAGGATCCCACACCTAAGAAAGTCGAGCTGTCTTTATCAGACATTGCCTCAGCATTCCCTTTGCTGCCATTTGTTCCTTTTTTAGGCATTTCTGGAATTATTGGTCTAGCGGCCGGAATGCTTTTTGGTACGAAAAAATTACCTGCGACCATAACAAATGCTTTTACACCACTACTTATGTTGGCAAAGCAGATAATTTCTAAATCGAAATAGTAAGAGCACAGATTAATCAATATTGATAGTTTAGATGCTTGAATTCTATCAATCATGAAACTGAAAATTTATTTTGATGAGGTTAGTGAGTATGTAAAGGCTCATTATGGGAAGTGTGTGGCGGTCGACGGGGTTTCTGAGCGGGAACTGCGGGTGACCTATGAGCAGACGGTGCTGTTTACGTCGGCTAAGGTGTCGGTGAATCTGAAGGTCGAGGATGTGAGACCCGACGGGCTGACGCTGGCTTATGACGGCGCGTTTGGCGTGGATCTTATGATTGCCGGTGCTCTGAAATTCCTTAAGTATGGTTTGCCCGAACTGTCGGAGGCCGTAGTGCCTGAGGACGGGCATAGGATACGGGTGGAATTGGGTCAGCTTCCGCAGGCGCAGAAGGCGCTTGAGACGCTGGCTCTTAAGGATATCTGCGTGACCGACGATGGTGTAGTCGTAGAGGCTGCGCTGAGGTGAAATTTTGAATCCGGTGTAGTGACGGTGCAATGCGGGCGGATTTTTACCTCAGGCGGGCGCGAGGGAAACATCGCAAAGCGATGTCCCTACGTTGGAGGTGCTTTTTTTACGGTGGCGGGCAGGCGAAACGGTGCGAAGCACCGTTGGGGGCGCAGTAGTGCAGCCATTCCGGGGCTGATATCGGTTGGGCGGTTTGTGCCACGGGTGGCAAGCACCCGCGGTTGATAAGATGTCGATCCCTCCGGGATGAAATTGCTGCGCAATAATATGGAGGAGGAGATGACACACGCGGCGTCGGTTACCCGAGGTGGCTATCACCCCGGAGGGGTAGGCAGCTTATCAGCCCCGGGTGCTTGCCACCCGGGGACGTCCAGCAATACGCAAAACCCAACCTCGGTGAGGTTGAACAATGCCGTTGCGCTATGCGGCTCTGCCGGGGTTGATATTGGTTGGGTGGTTTGAGCACGGGTTTGGGAGGGAAATTTTTGAATGGATAAATTGTCGTGCATTGTGATCAATTCACCTGCCGGGCAGGTGAAAGCAGAATGGCGTCGTGGTTGAGGCTGAGCTGAAACCCGACGACAAACCATCCCCTCTCCAAATATTGCATGCACGGGAGTGTGTGCAAGCAGTATGGCCTCCTGTCACCGCGATGCCCGCACACGCTCCCGCGCGTGCGGAATCTGTAAGTCATTTATTTCGTGGGGTTTCGGCCTGGCCTCAACCCCACGCTATTTTGCATGCACCTGCGCTGCAGGTGCTCATATGAAGGAGCGGAGACGTGGGAAACATCGCAAAGCGATGTCCCTACGTGAGGTGCAGTGCGAGCGGTTTATTCATTGCGGGGCGGTGGGCATGACCAACGGTGCAAAGCACCGTCTCTACAATGAGGTGTATTTTTTTACCGGGGAGTGGCGGGGAGGCGTTATTGTATGGTGAGGGCCGGGGAGTCGGTGGCTACGATGGTTTCGCGGGCGTCAGGGGCGATGGTCTCGACGGTGACGTTGCGGAATGTGATGTTGCTTGTGTGGTTGAGCCAGAATCCTTTGGCGGGGAGTATGCCCCACATGGTCGACTCGGGATATTCCGCAATTTTTTCATCAGTGGGGGCGGGGGTGACGGGCTGACCGCCGCGGTGGCGAATGCTGATGTTGCGCAGCTCGACGTCCTTGACGGGGTGCCCTGCCAGTCCGGTGATGGATGAACCAGTGGGGCCGGCCTCGTCGATGAGTATGTCGTGGAGGCATATGCGCTCCATCGTGCCCACACCTTCCACGGGCACTTCGGGCGAGTAGGGGCGGGCGCGGTCGGCGAGGCGGATGAATATTGGTGATTCGGTGCCGCGGATTGTGATGTCGCCTATGTCGATATTGCTCATCGTGCCGCCATCGACTATCTCAAGCACTATGGCGCCGTGGCCTATGCCGCCTTCATATCCGAAAAATTGCGTTGACTGGTCGGCCGACGGCTTCACGGCTATTCCGCGGATGATGATGTTGCGGAAGCCGCCGTTGCTCTCGGTGCCGAGCTTTATGGCGTTGCAGTGGCTCGACACCACGCAGTTGCTTATCACAATGTCCTCACACATGCGTGGCGATGTGCTCTTGAGGGTTATGGCGTCGTCGTCGGAGTCGGCTATCATGTCAGATACCGTGACGTCGTGGCAGCCGTCGAGGTCGAGGGCATCGTTGTTGTAATTATTGCGGTTGATGACCGTGATGCCGGTTATCTTCACACGGTCGCATGCGAGATAGTGCTGCATCCAGCATCCGGAGTTTTTCAGCGTCACGCCCTCCACTTTCACACCCCGGCAGCGTATCATGCGCAGCAGGTGAGGGCGGGTGATGCCCTCGTCGTTCCACGACAGTTTCGGGAATGCCTTGCCGCGGCCGTCGATAGTACCCTCGCCCGTGATGGCAATGTTCTCGGCGTTGTCGGCATAGATGAGCTGAATCGTAGGGGTGTGGGTGCGGAGCGACACGTAATCGGTCAGCACGGGGACGTAATCGTTGATGTCGGTGCTTCCGTAGAGCGTGGCACCGTTTTCGAGATGCAGGGTGACGTTTCCGCGCAGAAATATGCTTCCTGTCTTGTAACCTCCCGCGGGCACGAGGACAGTGCCTCCACCCCCGGCGTGGCATGAATCGATGGCCGACTGGATGGCGGCGGTGCTAAGTACTGTGGTATCGCTGACAGCTCCGTAGCGGGTGATGTCATAGACCGCGGCCGAGGCGGTAAACGATGAAGCGCCGACCATGGCCGACGCTCCTGAAAGTATTGAGAATAACAGTTTTTTCATGGAAAGTTAATAAGTGGTGTGCCGCTCAGAATCTCACGCCCAGAGAGAGGACGAAAGAGTTGTCGTTGAGCACGAGGCGGTCAGACGGCGCGGTGACGAAGGCATTAGGCTCGAGATTCTCCTGATAGTTCGTGAATGCCTGATACTTGCTGCGGCGGTAGCGGTGAACGTAGGCGATGTCGGCATAGAAATTCTTGTAGTGGTAGCCGAGGCCGCAGGTGATGAGCTGGGTCGAGCGGTCGAGCGTAAATGCCGGCTGGGCGCAGGTATCGTCGGCACCGGAGGTGAATATCACCTCGTCGCCGTTCATGGCGGTCTCCTTCACGGGCGAAGATTCATAGGAATATCCGGCGCGTGCGCTCCATGACCCTGACAGGCGGTATTCCAAGCCCAGACGCAGGGTGTTGGATGCCTCATAGTAGTTTTTGATATCCTCGCTGATCATGCCGTATTTATACCCGTTGCCGCTCTTTACGGTCATCGACGGGTAGGCGCGGTATTCGTAGTCGGCGCTCACTATGGCGCGGCCGCCTATCACACCGGTCACACCGGCCATTAGCCTCCACGGCGAGCGGAGTTTCCAGTCGAAAATGTCGAGATAGCCGTAGTCGGTGAAGTTGGTGTAGTCATTGACGGTTGCCGATGAAATCGACGCGCCTTCGGGATATGACGGGGATGTGTAGTCATAGCCCACGGCAGCCATGCCCTCGGTGGTGAGATTGTACCACGTGGGTGTGTGCACGGCCAGACCGATACGAAGCTCATTGATGGGCTTCACGATGACGCCCACCTTGAGGTTGAAGCCGTTGCCATAGATATGTTTCCAGTTGTTGAGGCCGTAGGACGCCTCGCCCTTCGCCATGCCGTTGCCGTCGGCCGAGGGCACGTCGGCATTGCTGATGGCTTCGCCGTAGTAGGCGTTCTGGCGATACTGAAGGTCAGTGATGCCGAAGCCTATACCCCAGTAAACCACGTCCTTGATGTTGCCGCCGAAGTTGATCGAATACTCGTCCATGTATCCCTTTTCCTCGATGTCATATTCAGCCGTGCCGGTGGAAGTATCGTAGTTGTAAAGCCCGTAGTAATCGGCCTGCTCCGAATCGTTGGCGGGGGTGTTGATGCCGTAGGTATTGTACATCAGGATGCCGAGCCACGGGGCGGCTGACTGTGAGTAGGGATTGTAGTCAGTCGAGAAACCGTCGAGTTCCGACGGCGTCCAGCCTTCATAGGTCATGTAATCGGCCACATAATTGGTGAGCGACGTGCCCAGATCGTTCCATCCGCCGCGGTAACGGCGGTCAAACGAAGCCATGCGCGTGTAGCTGAAACCCCAGTTGAAATAGGTCATCGCGCTCTTGGAGCCGAGCGAGAAAGCGCCTACGTATCCTATATTGTTGAAATTGAAATCGGTGCTCGACCAGCTGCCCGTAAGCGACTTGGTGGATGAAGCGGTGACGTCGATGGTGGCGGAGATATCGCTGCTGCGATACACGCCTATACCGGCGGGATTCTGATTGAGGGTGCTCATGTCGCCTCCCAGAGCGGTGAATGCACCCGCCATCGACATGAAGTGGGCGGTGCCGCGCATATCGCTCTGCGACACGGCAAAGGCATCGAGCGCCGACTGAGCCGACATGCTTGCAGCGCAGGTAGCCGCTATGGCTAAAGCGAGAATAGTCTTGTTCATAAAGAGTATGATGGATTGTGAGTGGGATTACTTAAGATATTGAATAACATGTCAGTGACGTCCGCGACCGCCTCCGGCACTGCCGCCGCGCGATCCGCCCATGCTTCCGCCGCGCGATCCGCTGCCGAAGCTACCCGATGAGCGACCGCCGCCCGAGCCGGTCGATGGCCGGTAAGAGCTGCCCGTAGAAGGACGGGTGGTGGTACCCGTAGAGGGTCGTGAAGTGACGCCGGTGGAAGTGCCTGCGCCGGGACGTCCGCCCGATGACGGATGAGTCGAGGGCGACGCTACCGTGCTGCCGGTGACACCGGGTCGAACTCCGCCCGCAGCTCCCGGACGCAGACCGCCCGCTACCGCGGTAGTGCCTGTCGAGATGCCGGGGCGATGTCCCGAGCCGGCAGGATATGTAGCCGCGCCACCGTGGGAGGGACGCGAAGCAGGCGAACCGGGATGACGGGGATTGAAATTATTGACCGGACGGGTATAGCCGGCGCCCCAGTTGTGGTTGTAGCCCCAGTAACCGGAACCCCAGCCCCACGAAGGGCCCCAGCCCCACGAAGGGCCCCATCCGGGTCCCCAGTTCCATGCATAGCCCCATCCGGGTCCCCAGTAGGGTGAATAGAAATACGGATCATACCAGCTGCCCCAGTACCACGCCGAATTCCATCGCCATGGAGAGTACCACGATGCGGCATAGCTCCATCCGGGATAGAAATAGTCATATCCCCAGTAATTTGAGGGAGTGTTGACATATACGTTGACCGTTGACGGCTCGGTAAAATAAATCTCGGCCAGCTCGCCGTCGCCCACGAGGCTTACAATCTCGGGGTTGTAGAATTTCTCGATGCGGCGCGTGTAGGTGAAATCGGTGGCCGTGGTGTCGGCTGCAAGAGCAGTGGTATCCACGGCAAATACACCGCGCCGGTTGTATTCGTCAACGCTTATGGAGCGCGATCCGGTCACCGTATAGGTATCGGCTGCGGCGAAGGTCGCGGGAGCGACCGCTTCAGGCGCAGGGGTCTTTTTGGCCTTGGAAGCATCGTAGGTTATGTCGTCGAAAAACGACTGTCCCCATGCCCCGGCAGCCGTGAGCACCGCTGCCGCCAGTATGTATAATCGTTTTGCTTTCATAGTTCAGTTCTCCTGTAAAAATGATTGAAACTTATTTATTAGACAGCCGGAAGGCTACAAAGTTTAACAAAGATAATGATATTTCCCATAATTATTAGCTGATTAAAGTGATTTTAACTATTTTTCCGGCGGTAAAGGGTGGTGGCGCCGTGAACCGCGGAGCAAACGATGACGTTGATATGTTATCAACATTTATATTCCTGACGATGACACAGAAAAAACTTCAGACCATGGATGGCTGCACGGCGGCTGCCTATGTGGCCTACGCTATGAGCGAAGTTGCCACGATTTATCCTATCACACCTATAGCCTCGATGGGCGAGGTAGCCGACAAGTGGGCCATGCAAGGCCGGAGAAATATATTTGGAGGCAAACTCGACATACGCGAGATGGAAAGCGAGCTCGGTGCAGCCGGCGCCACCCACGGCGCTCTCGCCGCGGGCTCCCTCGCCACGACTTTCACATCATCGCAGGGACTGATGCTGATGATTCCCAATATGTACAAGATCTCGGGCGAGTTGCTCCCGGGTGTGTTTCACGTGGGCACGCGCTCGCTTGCCACTCACGCGCTGAGTATATTCGGCGACCATCAGGATGTGATGGCGTGCCGCGCCACCGGCTTCGGCTTTATAGCTTCGGCATCGGTGCAGGAGACTATGGATCTCGCTCTTGTAGCGCATCTTGCCGCGATAGAGGGTAGCCTGCCGGTAGTGCATTTCTTCGACGGCTGGCGCACCTCCAATGAACTTGCCACCATCGAGACAATACCCTATGAGACGATGGCCGCCATGACCGACATGGATAAGGTCAACTATTTCAGACGCCGTGGCATGAATCCCGAGCATCCCGACCTTCGCGGCTCGGCTCAGAATTCCGACGTCTATTTCCAGAACCGCGAGGCGGCCAACAAATACTACGACGCATTCCCGGCCATAGTGCAGAAGGCTATGGATAAGGTAGCGGCTGCCACGGGACGCCAGTATCACACGGTAGATTACTACGGCGCTCCCGATGCTACCGACGTGGTGGTATCGATGGGCTCGTCGACCGAAGTGGTGGAGGATGCCGTGAACTACCTCAACGCTGCCGGCAGAAAAACGGGCGTAATGAAAATACGCCTTTACCGTCCCTTCCCGGCCGATGCTTTTCTCGCGGCGCTGCCTGCGACGGTGAAACGCATCGCCGTGCTCGACCGCACCAAGGAACCCGGATCGGCAGGTGAACCGCTATATCTTGATGTGGCGGCAACAGTGCTTGCATCGGGTCGTGCAATCCGTGTGATAGGAGGCCGTTACGGTCTGGGCAGCAAGGCGTTTGATCCGGAGATGGCTAAAGCGGTATTTGACCATCTCGCCACCGAGGGCTCACATCATAATTTCACCGTGGGTATCGACGATGATGTGACACATCTATCGCTCGCGCCTGAAACATCGCGCATAGCCACCCTTCCCGCCGACGTGACTCAGGCAATCTTCTACGGAATGGGTAGCGACGGAACCGTGGGCGCCACCAAGCAGCTCGCGTCGGTAATCACCGACGTGGCTTCGCTCTACACACAGAGCTACTTCACGTATTCGGCCAAGAAATCGGGAGGCTATACGGTATCGCAGTTCCGCGTGGCCCCTCACCCCATCCGCGCGGCATATTCCATAAAGGACGCCGACTATGTGGGGTGCAACAAGGATGTATATGTAAAGCGGTTTGAACTTCTCGCCAACTTGCGCGAAGGCGGCACGTTTGTGCTCAATTCTTCGTGGAGCGCCGAAGAGATGACACAGAAGCTGCCCGCTGCCCTGCGCCGCGTGATAGCCCGGAAAAATGTGAAATTCTATAATGTCGACGCCAAAGCTGTGGCTGAGAAAAACGGCTTGGGTGTGCGCATCAACACCATAATGGCAACCGTGTATCTGCACCTGATGAATTCGGCTGAGATGCCGTTTGACAAGACAGTGGCCGCTTTCAAGGACTTGGTATCATCGACCTACATGCACGAAGGTGGCGACGTGGTGAAATGCAATCTCGCGGCTATCGATGCGGCGGTAGATGCCATCACGCCTGTGGATTATCCCGCATCGTGGGCCACGGCCACCGATGAACCGGTCACCGATGCCGCGCCCGTTCCCGAATTCATAAGCAAGGTCGCCCGTCCGTGCAACAGGCTTGAGGGTAACAGTCTGCCCGTATCGGTCTTTACTCCCGACGGCACCATGCCCATGGGCACGACTGCTTATGAAAAACGCCGTATAGCCAACAATATTCCGGCTTGGACATCGACCAAGTGCGTGCAGTGTACGCAATGCTCGCTCGTGTGCTCCCACGCCGCCATCCGCCCCTATCTGCTCACCGAGCAGGAAAAGGCGGCCGCGCCTGAAGGATTTGAAACAGCTGCCGCCCATGCCCCGGCTCTCAAGGGATTGTATTACCGCATTCAGGTTTATCCCGAGGATTGCACCGGTTGCGGATCATGCGCCACTATTTGTCCGGGAAAGGCTCTGGAGATGGTTCCCATCGATACCATATGCGACACTCAGGTTAAGATGCTCGACTATGTGGAGCAGCATGTCACGCTTAAAGAGAATCTTATGCCACGCGAGAGCGTGATCGGCTCGCAGCTGACTCAGCCGCTCATGCAGTTCTCGGGCGCATGTGCCGGATGTGGAGAAACACCTTACGTAAAGCTCCTGACCCAGCTTTTCGGCGAGCGCATGCTCATAGCCAATGCCACCGGCTGCAGTTCGATATGGGGCGCCAATTTCCCCAGCAATGCCTATTGCGTAAACTCCCGCGGTCACGGACCGGCATGGGGCAACTCGCTCTTTGAGGATAATGCCGAATATGGTTTCGGTATGGCATGCGCCATCGAGTCGCGACGAGCCGAACTCGCTGATACCGTAAGTGCCATCGCTGCCGACACCACGTTGGGCGACGACATACGTAAGGCAGCTCAGCAGTGGCTCGACGGCATGAACGATGCTTCGCTATCGGCATCGGCCGGAGCTGAACTGCTGGCTCTCGTCAAGGCTCAGCCCTCGACTGACGCTTTCAAGCGGGTGATTGAAGGGGCTGATATACTTGCCAAGAAATCAGTGTGGGCGATAGGCGGCGACGGTTGGGCTTATGATATAGGTTTTGCCGGTCTCGATCATGTACTCGCTCAGGATAAGGATATCAACATACTGGTGATGGATACCGAGTGTTATTCCAACACAGGCGGCCAGATGTCGAAAGCCACTCCTATTAGTGCGGTGATGAAATATGCCGCCGATGGCAAGCGCACCTACAAGAAAGACCTCGGCCGCATGATGATGACCTACGGTAATATCTACGTGGCGTCGATAGCACTCGGAGCCAACTATGCGCAGGCCATAAAGGCACTTGCTGAAGCCGAGGCATATCCCGGACCGTCGATAGTGATAGCCTACTGCCCCTGTATCAACCACGGTATTCGTTCGGGCATGAGTCACTCTATCGTAGAGGAAAAACTGGCCGTGCTGACCGGCTACTGGCAACTATATCGCTATAATCCGGCGCTGGTTGCGCAGGGCAAGAATCCGCTTACGGTTGACGCACCCGCTCCCGACGGTAACCTGCTGTCGTTTATCAACGGTGAGGACCGCTACGCCGACCTCAAGATGGTCGATCCCAAGGAAGCGGCCATATTGCAACCCGATCTACGCACCCGCACGAGCTTGATCTACAACACCCTCCTCGCCCGGTCACAGGCAAAATTGTAACCGCGAGGTGACAAAATGCAAAATTGTTCCGACGAAGTTACAATTATATATTTTGTAACTTTGTCGGAACAATTTATTATATTTGCAAAAAAATATCAATATGGAAATTCTGACACGTCGTTATAAAAAGCTACTCCAAGATACTGATGCCCGCTTTCACCGCGGGTTGTATTACGAGATTGATTGGTCACAGCCACTTATCGGTATAAAGGGTCAGCGTGGTGTAGGTAAGACAACCATGATGCTTCAGCGAATAAAAGAAACCGATCCTTCAGGAGAGAATTCTTTTTATGCATCGCTTGATAATCTTTGGTTTGCCGATCACTCTCTGGTTGACCTTGCCGAGGAAATGATAGGAAGAAACGTAAATCATCTGTATCTTGATGAAGTCCACCGAATGCCTCAATGGGAGCGACAGATTAAAAATCTATATGACTCCTATCCCGAATTGCATATAGTATTTACCGGATCGTCATTGCTCATAATGGATCACTCGATAGGCGATCTGTCGAGGAGAGTTGCCATGTATACGTTGCCGGGACTGTCGTTCAGAGAATTTCTTAAATACGAAGGTTATGAAGCCGGTGAAAAGCTTTCGCTGTCTGACATATTGTATTCCCATGAGAAACTCGCTGCTTCTGTATCTTCCTATATAGATATTCTGCCGTTGTTTCATAAATATCTTGAGACGGGATATTATCCTTTCTACAATGGTAAAAAGAAAAATGATTATTATTCACGACTCGAACAGACAGTAACTACCGTGATCGAATCGGATATTCCTACCGTTGAGAACCGGATAGACTATGAGACATTAATTAAGGCAAAGCGGCTCGTGACAATTATTGCGGGATCGTTGCCATATATACCTAACATTACAACCTTGGCCGGAGTGATGGGGTCAAGCAGAAGTCAGATATTGAAACTGCTTGATTTGCTTGATCGGGCAGGAATCATAAGGCAGATATTTGCAGCGGTAGGAGGACCTAAAAGTCTTGCGAAACCGCAAAAGATACTTATGAATAATTCCTCTCTAATGTATGCGCTTGATTCGCCTCAAAAAGGCGCGGCGAGGGAAAGTGCATTCGCTTCATTTCTGAGTGCAAATCATAAAATAGGCTTTGCAAAAGATGGAGACTTTATTGTCGACGGGCGTTATCTGTTTGAAGTAGGTGGTAAGGGAAAAGGATTTGCCCAGATCCGTAATATTCCCGATAGTTTTATAGCAGCCGATGATATAGAATTTGGCTTCGGTAACAAAATCCCATTATGGCTGTTCGGCTTTTTATATTAGAAAAATTGCAACCGCGAGGTGACAAAATGTAAAATTGTTCCGACGAAGTTACAAAATTCGTAATTGTAACTTCGTCGGAACAATTTTTGTAATTTAGCGAGATTAGGAGAATAAATCGTTGCCGGAGGCACAATTATTTCTCAGAGACAGGACGGTAAAATGATACAGCAAGGGTATAATATGAATTGACCGGCTTACCCCTCATGCGACCGGGAGAAAAACGAGGTAATGTCTTTACCACGCGTATAGCTTCATTGTCAAATTCAGGCCCGAGGCTGCGCATAACCTTAATATCGCCTATTTGCCCATCCTTTTTGATTACTAACCATAATACTGTCCTTACCACATCTTTGTCGACGTGAACGTCTTTGGGGTAACGGATATTGTCTTTCAGGTAGCCAAGCAAAGCCTTATCCCCTCCGGGAAAAGTCGGTCTTTCCTCAACTACTTCAAAAATCCTGTCGGTATCATACTCGTCTACATCAAATCCATATGGTCTTTCTTCCACAATTACTTCGGCACCTGAACGTATTATTACGGGCTTAGCAGACGTCGATTCTTTCGTATTTACTTCCGTCTGAAGACCCTTTCCTTTCATTTTTGTACCGTTGAGAAACTCTGCTGTGTCAGTAGCTTCAGAAATCACGCTGTCAGTCAATACTGTACTGATTGTATCTGATGTAATTTCAGAGGAAGTCTCGGCCGATGCTTTTGCCGATGTGGGGCTACACCCTCCCATGATGAGCATACCTGCTGAAATCCCAGCAATAGCCACCGCCTTGCCCGAAAGACTTTTGCGCCGCAGTTCCTCCTCAAGATAACGGATTTCGGCCTCGCATTTCGGACAAGTGCCAAGGCAATCACCCTTAAAACGGCATTCCGATGTCACAAATTCTATGCCGTTTGCTTCTGCTATTTGTCGGCGAATATCTTTTAATATTCTGCAGGTATATTTTCCTCTTTTCATAACTTCTAAAAAGAATTCATCGCGGCGAAACTGATGAGCTCCGCCGCGATGATGAATGATGCAAAATGTTATTGATGCTGATACAGATAGCGCTTGATGGAGCGTTTGGGAGTCTTTTCAAACTCCTCGTCGTAGATGCGGAAGCGTTGTATCTGTGAGTAAGCGGGCAACTCGCGGTTGAGGTTGCGGATGTTCTCGTCCATTATAGCCTCGATCTGAGCCTGCGAGAAATGCTCTGCGGCAAGATTTTCAAGATCGGGATAGATGAGTGCTATCAGTCGGCCTTCGCCGCTGTCGATCACAAGTGACTCGCTCACATAGGGCATATTGTTGAGCTTCTCTTCGATTTCTTCAGGATAAATGTTCTGTCCCGACGGGCCGAGTATCATATTCTTGTCGCGACCACGTATATAGAGGAAGCCGTCGGCATCGAGGTTGCATATGTCGCCTGTGTTGAGCCAGCCCTCGGGATCGAGCACCGATTCGGTGGCTTCGGGATTCTTGTAATATCCGAGCATCACGTTCATGCCGCGGGTGAAAAGCACACCGGGCACGGTAGCGGGATCGGGAGAGTCGATGCGCAGCTCCATGCGGTCAACAGCCGTTCCGCACGATGCGGCGCGCTCCGTCTGCCAAGGAGTATACGAGATAAGCGGGCCGCATTCGGTCATGCCGTAGCCCACGGTGTAGGGGAAAGTGATCTTGCGCAGGAAAGCCTCCACATCCTTGTTGAGACCCGCACCGCCTATGATTATCTGGTCGAGATTGCCGCCGAAAGTCTCGGTGAGGCGCTCCTTGATGCGGGCGAGCAACCGATCGTCGACAAAAGGCACGTGCATCAGTATCTTCATCAGCGGCTTCTCAAGCAGCGGGAACACACGCGTCTTGATGATCTTCTCGATAATCAACGGCACGGTTACGATGATGCGCGGCTTCACCTGAGCGAAAGCCTCGATGATGATGCGCGGCGAAGGCGTTTTGGTAAGGAAATTGATATGGCAGCCCGTGGAGAAAGGAAAAATCATGTCGATGGTCAATCCATACATGTGAGCCAGCGGAAGCATGCACACCACCCCGTCGCCGGCGTAATGATGGATATTATCGATACAGAACCTTACGTTAGACCACAGAGAGCGGTAGGGCAGCATGACACCCTTCGACATACCTGTGGAGCCCGACGTGTAGGAAATAAGGCACAGCTCGTCGGGAGTATCCTTGTAATACTCGATATCCTCGGGGGTGAAACGGTCGGGATAGCGGTGGCCGAAAAGCTCGTTGAGGTGCGCGCGTGTGGTGGTCACCTTCTCCTCGTTGGCACGCAGCAGAGAGAAATCCTTGAGATGGAGCACACACTTCAGCTCCTTCATCTGCTCGGGATCAAGATTATCCCATATGCTGTTGTCGATGAAGAGGAACTTCGCCTCGCTGTGATTGATCAGATGGTGGATATTGTCGGCCTTGAACTCATGCAATATAGGCACTATCACGGCGCCGTATGTCATGGTGGCGATAAACGCAATAGACCATGACGACGAATTTCGCCCGCATAGAGCCACCTTGTCGCCCGGACGGATACCTATTTCCTCGAAGAAAATATGAATTTTTGCAATCTTGCGGGCCACATCTTTATAAAGATGCGACGTGCCGTTGAAATCGGTCATTGAAGTGCGATCCCAGTTATTGCGTATAGCTTCCTGGAAGAAATAATTCAGGCTCATCGCCGGATCGTAGTTGGTAGACATTGGCAATAGTCGGTTTTACGTGGGGTTAGGACTACAAAGATAGTAATTAAGCCTGAATTATAAAAAACTTGACCGAAAATACTTCAAATTTCCACGCTCAGATGGCATCCCGCCGATAGCGTGAGTCATAAACGAGGCGGTGTGTTAAACTTTTTTTTGCGGAGGGGTGTTTTAGTATTAAAGAAACAAAATTGAAAACAAACGAATTATTATTCTAAAAGCATTAAAATTATGAAAGCTCTATTCTCATCATTTATCGGTACCAGCCGTTGCTGGTGGGTGGTACTCACAGTAGGTATACTCATGGTAGTGAGCGGATTCGCCTATTGGCTTTGGCCTGTGGCAGGTTATGCCGTGGCTTCGGTGCTCTTCGGCTGGATGCTGATCCTTGCAGGTATCGTGCAACTTCTCGTGGCCTCGGGTCCTGATCGCGGTCGCGGCTGGGGCTGGTGGATAGCCGGAGGCGTATTGGATATTTTTATCGGATTCATGCTCGTGCGCAACGTGTTGCTTGCCGAGAGTGTATTTCCTTACTTCATCGCTCTGATATTTGCCTTCTGGGGCATCAACGCACTCTGCAACGGAGTGGCCGCGAGCGGTAGAAAATATTGGTGGATGTATCTTATCAACGGCGTGCTGATGCTCGTGATCAGCTACTTCTTCATCGAAGCCGGCTGGGTACAGAACATGGAGATGGTAAGCTTCCTTACTTCACTCGCCTTCATCTACTGGGGCTTTACCGTGGCAGCTCTCGCATATGAGCTGAAACCCGGCAACAAGCTCACCGACGGCGATGACAAGTAACTCGCTTCCAAGCTGAAAAAATTATTGGTTAAATGATATTCGCGCCGCTTCCCCACTCAGGGAGGCGGCGCTGATTTTGTAAGGCGGTCAGCATCGCATGATTCCAAGAGCGGGAGGGGGTAATTTTGTGGGAAAAAAGATGATGAGGAAGATTGATATGATAATCGTGCACTGCACGGCTACGCCGCGAGGGCGTGAGGTGACGGCTGCTGATGTTGACCGCTGGCACCGCTTGAGGGGTTTTGACGGTATCGGCTATCATTTTGTGGTGAAACTCGACGGTACCGTTGAGACCGGGAGGGCGATCGAACGCGCGGGCGCTCACTGCAAGGGTTATAATTCCCGGTCGATAGGCGTGGCTTATGTGGGCGGGGTTGAGGCCGACGGGGTCACTCCCGCCGATACGCGCACTGATGCTCAGCGCGTGGCGCTAAGACTGCTGATAGACCGGCTGCGAGGTCAATATGGTATCGAAAGGGTGCATGGCCACCGCGATTTCGCGGCAAAGGCTTGTCCGTCGTTTGACGCTACGACCGAATACAGTCGATAGGGTTGGCCGTGACGGCGGTGATGCGAGCTTCGGGCATGAGTGCGGCGAGTGATTTTTCGATGTAGGGGCGGAAGTGGAAGGCGATGGAGCCGCTGAGCCTTATATCGACGTGGTGGCGCGTGAGCAGCGGCAGCAGACTGACGCTGACGAAGGTGGAAAATGAATTGTCGAGCAATCCGGCTATGGCAGGGTCGCCTGCATTGCGGAGTAAAAACGGGGCGAACGATCCTAAAAACGAGCGAGGCGACGTGCCGCGGTATACACTGTCGATTACCGACGACGGTGTGATCCCATATTCTGCTTCGAGAGCTTTTTTCAGCGTTTCGGGCAGTCGTCCTGACACATACATATCCATAAGCGACCGGCCTAATGCGGCTCCGCTGCCGTGGTCGCCGAGAATGTAACCTGTGGATGTAACGTAGTCGATGATCTCTCCGTGCGACGCTACCACTGCGTTTACACCTGTCCCTACTATTGCCACAAGGGCAGTGTCGTCGGGCGCAAGGGCATGGATGGAAGCATATATGTCGGGCATTACGGTAATTCCGGCTTCGGGTGCGAAGGCGGCCAGAGCTTCAGCGACACGCTCCGACGGCTCTCCCTTGCGGCATCCTGCGCCGTAAAACCGTATCACGTTGGCGCTTCCTATGATATCGGCGGCCGGGGTTATGACGCGCTTTATCTCGTCGACGCCGAGCGCCGAGGCGTTGAAGCCCGGGGTGGTGACTGTAGCGGCAGGTGCGGATTTACCGGCACTGTCGAAGAGTGCCCAGCGGGCGGAAGTGCTTCCGCAGTCGGCTATAAGTGTTTTCATCAGCGGGAGTTGAGGAGATCGATAGCAAAATCAATTATGGTGTCGTGTCCGTCGAGAGCCTGCATGGGGTCAAGATCAACGGCGCATCCCGGCGACGGGTCTACACCATGTTCGGTGAGACGGTGCCGGGCATCGTAGATGGGGCAGGCTGAGAATCTCACGTGCCAGCCGCAGGGAAGTTCGCTGTTAAACGGCATTCCCGAACCGCCACCCGTAGTGGCTCCAACAATGCTCACCTGCGGGAGCAGACTCATGATTGACGCGAAATTGTTGGCGGCTGAGAATGTCGAGCGGTTGGTGAGTACCGCTACGGGTTTAGTCCACATCACGCTGCCTTCGGGCGCGGGATTGTAGTAAAAAGCATAAGGCTCGGAAAAATCATCGTGTCCCGGCCCTGTCTTGTGGCATATGTAGCCGGCAAGGATAGGCTCGGTGATGAAGTGGGAAACGAGTGTCTCCACATTGGTGAGATCGCCGCCTCCGTTGTCGCGGATGTCGATAATCAGGCCTGTGGCGGTGCGCAGATAGTATAGCGCATTGCCTATGTTTCCGCTTCCCACGGGCGATGAGAAGGATGAGTAGCGGATATAGCCGATGTTGTCGGAAATGAATCCGTATTGCAGCCCGGCGGTGCTCAGATAGTTGAAGTTGAAATAGCATTGCTCCACCAGTCGCGCGGAATAGTTTTGCGGATAGGCGCTCCACCACTCGCGGTAATACGATGTGTTGAATGACGACGACAGATTGGTGTGGCCGTCCTTGAGCTCGTCGAGCATGGAGGCGCATACATCGAAAAGTTCCTCACGGGTCATCTCATCGGCGATTTTTGGGGCATACCGGTCGTGGACAGCATTCCAGTCGATATCTTTATCGGCGAAAAAGCAATAGTGCTCGTCGAGTATCTTCCACAGCGCCTCGAAATTTGAGGCGGGGCTGTCGGCCGGCTCGTCTACACTGTGACATGCCGGCAGCACGAGCGAGAGAAGTATCAGGTAGAATACGTGTTTCATCAGTAAAGAGCGTGGATTACCCGCGCGCGGTCGGGAATCCCCTTGCGCGGATTGAGTGTGAGCCATTCACCGGCTATGCCTATCACGAATGAATGGGTGAAAATGTTGGTGGTGAGATGATTGACGCGGGTGGAAAAGATGCTTCCGTGGTAGCCTACGTTCAGATATGTGGAGCCGAATTCAAGTTGGGCCGTAAGAAGATTATCGAGCAGGAAGTAGTTTCCCCACCAAGCGGCGTGGGCGAGACCGGATGAATTGCCAAGATAAATCTCATAATACAGTTCGCCGTAATCCGGTGAGAAAAACACTCCGGCTGCCGGCAGGGTGGGGCGGTAGGTGACAGTCACAGGCAGGCGCCTGATGTGGAAACGTGCCGTAGCCATTCCGGTGAAATTGACTGTCCACGAGGCTTTTGCCGATACGGGATTATTGGAATTGGCTGCGGTATAGATGGCGCCTCCGCTCACGGTAGTGGAAGCTCCGGGTGCGAGAGTAAGCCACCGGTTCACGGCATAGCGCCGCATCATGCCCCAGTCGGCTGAAAGAGCGAGATCCCACATCGAGGAATTGCGTGCGTGATTGTCGGTCTTGTCAAGTCCGAGCCTTACGGTCAGACTCATGGTCCAGCGGTCGGGGCTGAATTTCATCGCCTGATATCGCTGATAGGTGAACCCGAAATGGGTGCCGCTGTAGGGAACAGGCGATAAGTAAGTGTCGGCCAGCCGCGATGCGCCTATCTCCACCAAGTAGGCCGAGTGGACCGGACGGAGTGCCGCGACTTCGGCTTCATCGGATGCAGCTGCCGTTAATACGGTCAGGGCGGCCGCAATCATGAGCAATAAGCGTCTCATCAGTCAAAGAGTCTGTGCTGCCCCGTCAGCTCGTCGCGCACCTCATCGTCGCTGCGCTCAGGTTCGGTATCGGCATTTTCATCGTCAGATATTTCTATTTCCTCAGCTTCCACCTCCTGCGGCTCCTCCACCGCTATCGGCTCAAGCTCGGTCACGCTCTCGAGTGAGAACGTGGTGAGCCGCTTGCCCTTGGCTTTATAAGATTTTACGGCCACGAATTCCGAAGCTATGACCTCGAGCGTGCCGCGGAATGCATCGTCGCCTCCGAACGTGAGCAGGAAGCGGGCTCCGGGAGCATCGGTGAGTGCTATGAGGGTAGATTTCTCATTGTCGCCAAGATAGCGCTGCGGACGCGACGAAGCCTCGAATGTGAATCGCTTCAGGTAAGGATAGCCCTGATCGGCATCGTTCAGCACCGCGGTCCACACTTTTGATGAATCAAATTTCTCGATGAGGAGAATATTTTCGGGATAATGGTTGGACGCCTCAAACGAGGTGGTGAAGAATTCACCCGCCGTGGTGACCACCAGAATCTGGTCAGCGGAATTGAACTCTCCCAGCAGGTCGCCGCGTCCGTCGTAGTTCAGACGGTTGACGTCGCGGTCAAACCACACGTTGCGGCCTCCGAGCGTAGAGCCGCCTTTCTCTTTCAGCGAGAAGCGGTGTACCTCGTTGCGGGTCACGATATTTCCCATCGCTCCGCGTCCCTTGATCGCGAGATTGGAGAAGTCGATGTCAAACTGCAGAGTCTTCAGCCTGAGTTTCGGCTTAAGAGTAACCTTAACGATTTCAGCCTCGCCGTTGGGGTTGGCCGAGAACCATGTGATACGATTGCCCGGCTTGGGATCGCCCGGTATCACGTTGTATTCCTTGTCGCGGGTGACGCCTGTGACATGGAATCGCTTCATGTAGTAAGTGCCACCGCGGCCATTCTGGTAGATGACGTTGTAGATGGTGCGTTCGTCTTTGGGCTTGAACACGTTGACGTAAAGCACCCCTTTGCCCACCGATAGTTTTTCGGCTACCTTCACCACTTTGTATCGGCCGTCTTTGTAGAAGATTATCACATCGTCGATCGACGAGCAGTTACACAGGAATTCGTCCTTTTTCAATCCTGTTCCTATGAATCCCTCCTCACGGTTGATGTAAAGTTTCTCGTTGGCTTCGGCCACTGTGGCCGCCTGAATATTGTCAAACGAGCGTATCACCGTGCGGCGCGGATATGCGGCGCCATATTTCTCTTTAAGTCCTTTGTACCAGTCGATGGTATAGGCTGTTATATTGTCGAGCTTATTCTGAATTTCCTCGGCGCGAGCGTGAAGTGCCGCAATCTGCTCGTCGCATTTCAATGCGTTGAATTTCAGGATGCGTCCCATCTTGATCTCAAAGAGGCGGATTATATCGTCGTCAGTGATGGGCCGGAGCAGATTCTTGGCATATTTTTCAAGACGCGAGCGGATATGGGCGATAGCTTCCTCGCGGTTTTCGCTCTCCTCATAGCCTTTTTCCTTATAGATGCGTTTCTCGATGAAGATGCGCTCGAGCGACAGAAAGTGAAGCTGGGTGTTAACCTCGTCGAGTTGAATCAGCAACTCGCGGCGAAGTATGTCGCGTGTCTGCTCCACATTGTAGCGCAGCACGTCGCTCACGCCTATGAAGTGGGGTTTGTTGTCGGAAATCACGCAGCAGTTGGGCGACACCGATACCTCGCAGTCGCTGAAAGCGTAGAGCGCGTCGATGGTGCGGTCGCTCGACGTACCCGGGAGCAGATGCACCAGTATGCAGGCATGATCGGTGGTGATGTCCTCGACCTTGCGTATCTTTATTTTGCCTGATTCAAATGCCTTGAGTATTGACTCGATAATGGTGGCGGTGGTTTTGCCGTAGGGGATTTCGGTGATCGCGAGAGTCTTGTTGTCGACTTTCTCGATCTTGGCGCGTATCTTTACGGCGCCGCCACGCTCGCCGTCATTGTAGCGGGCCACGTCGATGAATCCGCCGGTCACGAAGTCAGGATAGAGCGTGAATTCCCTGCCCTCGAGATGAGCCACGGCGGCGTCGATGATTTCATTGAAGTTGTGAGGGAGAATCTTGGAGCTGAGGCCTACGGCGATACCTTCCACACCCTGCGACAGCAGCAGCGGGAATTTGGCCGGGAAAGTCACCGGTTCCTTAGCGCGGCCGTCGTAGCTCGGAGTCCACTCTGTTACCTTGGCATCGTAGACCACATCGAGCGCAAACTGCGACAGGCGCGCCTCTATGTAACGTCCGGCAGCCGCCGATGCCCCGGTAAGTATATTACCCCAGTTTCCCTGCGTCTCCACAAGCAGATCCTTCTGACCCAGCTGCACGAGAGCTTCGTAGATCGAAGCGTCGCCGTGGGGATGGAACTGCATGGTGTGACCTACGATATTGGCAACCTTGTTGAAATGGCTGTCGTCGAGTATCTTCATCGAGTGGAGTATGCGTCGCTGCACCGGCTTGAGGCCGTCGGCGATATGGGGCACGGCGCGCTCGAGTATCACATAGCTCGCATAGTCGAGAAACCAGCTCTGAAACATGCCGCGAAGCGTGTGGCGCACTGAGTCGTCGGCAGTATCAACTATGATAGTGGGATCGAAATGCTCGGAACGGACAGGGGTATCCTCCGCTGCCGAAAATTCTTCAGGTTGTGTGGTATTATCTTCGGTCATATATCGTTGTCTTGGAGAGTCGTAATAATGTGGCTTGACTGCAAAGTTAGCAAATTTTCTTAACGGTTGCAAGCCTCACGGGCTGTAGAGCAGGGGTATAAACAAAAAAATTATCCGTCGTCACGACGAATAATCTTCTTACCTTAAATCTAATACCATGAAAAACTGTTACAAAGGTATGACAATTTTTCAGAATAGCAAAAATATCAGTGCTAATTTAAGATTAATTAACACATTATTTCCTTGCTAAAAATTATAACCTGTTGATTCCCAGTAGGGACGCGATTAATCGCGTCCGCAGCGCCAAATAAGCAGTGCCAAATAAGCAGCGCCAAATAAGCAGCGCCAAATCCGCAGCGCCAAATAAGCAGCGCCAAATCCGCAGCGCAAAATAACGTGCGGCAACAAGAGTCGAAAATAGGAATCGAAAGCAAGAAATCTTTTGTGGACGCGGCTCAGTTCTTGTCGCTGTTCATTTCCGACTCGAGGGCACGGATGGCGCGGGCATTGAAGCGCTTGCGGCCCGAGTCGAATATCCAGCCCCATTTATTGAAATAGCGGAAAAGATTGACGATATGCGTCACCAGCGGACGCCATTTGTAATATGACTCCTCGCGATGCTTGTGGGTAGCCGCTACCTCGGGCCAGAATATGGTGAGGTATTTTTCGTGAATGCGGCGGGTGAGGTCGACATCCTCGCCGTAGAGGAAAAAACGCTCGTCAAACAGTCCTACCTCCTTGAGCGCATCCACCCGCATGAACATGAAGCTGCCCTGATGCTGCGGCAGATTGAGGGTGTGGACGCGGTCGCTCGCCTGAAGCAGATAGCGGTAGTTGATCTTCTCGACCCATTTTTCGGGCAGGAAGCGTCGCGCAAGCAGATCGGCGGGTGTGGGAAGAAGCCGGCAGGTATACTGCGGGCGTCCGTCGGGATAGAATATGGCTGGCTGGAGAGTGCCTGTTTCAGGATTGGCATCCATATAACCGGCGATTTTTCCGAGTATCGAAGGGTCAAAACTCACGTCGGAGTTAAGTACAAGATGGTATCGCTGACCATTTTCGATCGACCGGCGCAGAGCTATGTTATGGGCGCGCCCGTAGCCTATGTTGTCGCTCGGTATATACGTGACTTTGGGTGTAGACTCACATATCTCGCGCGTGGAGGGCGTGCGGGAGTTGTCGATGACTATTATATCGTCGACCAGCGGGGAGTTGAGAGAGGCGAAGCATTCTCTCAATTCATCGTCGTCAGTGTGATATGTGACGATTGATACGGTGAGCATACATAAAAGAAACGCACGAATGTGAAAAATAGTATAATGACGCAAGATATTTCGCGGAATCTGATTATCTTTGTAATCGACAATCAAATTTTTCCAAGCGTCATGGCACCGTTGTTTTCCATCATTACAATCACTTACAATGCTTCACCCACCATAGGCGTGACCATGAAAAGCGTGGCTTCGCAGTCGTGCAAGCTGTATGAGCACATAATTGTCGACGGCGCTTCGACCGATGCCACCGTAGAACTGGCGCGTCGTGATGCCACGGAGCGCACCACGATAGTGAGCGAGCCTGACCGCGGACTCTACGATGCCATGAACAAAGGTCTCGGTATGGCTAAAGGCGACTATGTGATATTCCTGAATTCGGGAGATGCTTTCGCCACCGATACCACTCTGGAACTTATAGCCGACACGATTGTAGATAATGACTATCCCGGAATAGTCTACGGGCAGACCCGCCTCGTTGACAATCTGCGCAAGCATGTGGGCATGAGGCATCTCACCGCTCCCGAGGTGCTGACGGTGGAGTCGTTTGCAGATGGTATGGTGGTGTGTCATCAGGCATTCATTGTGCTCCGCAAGCTGGTTGACAATTATGACCTGCGCTATCGCTTCTCGGCCGATTACGAGTGGTGTATACGATGCCTGCAGCGATCTAAGCGCAATGTGTTTATCCCCGAGGTGATAATCGATTATCTCAACGAGGGAGTCACCACGCGCAATCATTTCGCGTCGCTTCGCGAGCGGTTCAGAATCATGTGCCGTTACTACGGAGTAAGGACTACCGTGTGGCGACACTTGGGATTTTTTATAAGAAATTTAAAAAGAAAATGGCAGAAAAATTAGTTCTCAATACATCGTTTCATGTCGATAAGTCGGTAGAGGCGGAGTTTCTCCGCTGGCTTGTCGACGAGTTTGTGGCAAGACTGAAAGAGTCAGGATGTGCTTTCCGGCTCGAGGCCGTGTCGAAGCTTCTTATGACCGTAGAGGAAGGGCTTGCAAGCTATGCGGTGCGTGTCTCGGCCCCCGGTATGTCGCTTGACGATGCGGTAGCCCGTTGGGAAACATATCTTTCAGGCGAGCGGCTCGGTGCCATGCAGCAGCATCTGGGCAACCGCATGCTCTTTTTCACCACTCCTATGGAGGATATAGATTTATGAGCGACCTTCTTCCGCAGGTGCCGTTGAAGGAATGGGACCGTATTATAATAGGCATCGACCCGGGTACCAATGTGATGGGCTACGGTGTGGTGGGGGTGAAGTCCCGGAAACCGTCGGTGATTGCTCTCGGTGTGGTGAAGCTGTCGAAAATGGAGAGTCACTATCTGCGCCTGTCGCGCATATATGAGCGGGTGCTCGGACTGGTGGAGCAGTATCTGCCCGACGAAATGTCGATCGAAGCGCCGTTTTTCGGCAAGAATGTACAGTCGATGCTGAAACTCGGGCGTGCGCAAGGCGTGGCGATGGCTGCCGCACTGTCGCGCGACATACCCATTCACGAATACGAGCCCCGAAAAATCAAGCTGTCGATTACCGGCAACGGTGCCGCATCGAAAGAGCAGGTGCGCGAGATGCTGAGGCGCACCATGGCCATACCCGCCGAGAGCCTCGATATGGAACTCGATGCTACCGACGCTCTTGCCGCCGCGATGTGTCATTTTTATGAGACGGGGCGTCCGCAGGCCGCTGCCGGCCCGAAATCATGGAAAGACTTTATTGCTAAAAATCCCGATAGAGTGAAATGAGATACATTATTACATGTTTTTTGCTTCTCAGTGCGCTCGTGCTTCCGGCTCAGAACAGTCAGAATGAGCCTGAGAAAACCACAATGTCGTGGGGCGTCACGGCATCGTTTGATATCAATATCCCGTCGACCGACACGTCACGTGACGATTTCGGATATGACGATGCCCCATTAGGTTATGGTGGCTCGGCGGGAGCGGTGTTGCGCTTCTCATGGCCCCGGGGATGGTTTGTGGAGCCGGGCGCGCGTATAGGATATGATTACACGAGCCTCGATCCGGCCGACGTAGGTAATCCGCGCGTAGGAGTGGGGCAGTGGCGTCTTGCCGTGCCTGTTACGGGCGGATATATCTTTGAGATTGACGATAATTTCGGCATCGGCCCGGTGGCAGGTGTAGAACTGATATACAATTTCGTGTCACGCACCCGCGGGCTCTCCGCGGATTGTCACTATACATCGTCACAACTGTGGCGTCCGTTGAATTTTGCCGTGAAGGCCGGTTTCCAGATTGATATGAGCCACTGGGCGGTGACTACGCAGGCACATATAGGGCTACTTCCCATCGAGAAGCACGACCACGGTGTGATCTACCGCTCCGCCCCCATCACCGCACAAGTCACCGTAACGGCCAAATACTACTTTTGAAAACTCTTATTTCTATGGCAAAAATTACCGTACAGGACACCGATATTACTGTAATACAGTATAATGAAGAGGATTATATCAGCCTCACTGATATGGCTCGCAGTCAGAAGCAAGAGCATATTATTTTCCGTTGGCTAAGCCTGAAAAGTACCATATAGTACTTAGGCGAATGGGAACTTCTCTACAATCCCGATTTTAATTGTACCGAATTCGGTACAATTAAAAATTCTGCGGGAAGTAATAACTTTGTTTTGTAGGTCAAGACATGGATTGAACGTACAAATGCCATAGGAATATGTTCTAAGGCAGGAAGATATGGTGGTACTTATGCTCATAGAGATATTGCATATCACTTTGGTATGTGGATAAGTCAGAAATTCCAGTTATTACTTGTAAAAGAGTATCAGCGACTTAAGACTGATGAGCAAAAAATGCTCGGATGGTCGGCAAGGCGCGAGTTGTCGAAAATCAACTACCGAATACATACAGATGCAATTAAGATTCATTTAATTCCGGCGGTAATTACACGTGAACAGACTTCACAAGTCTATGCCGATGAAGCAGATGTGCTCAATGTCGCAATGTTCGGAAAGACGGCTCGCCAGTGGCGCGAAGAAAATCCAAGTTCAAAAGGTAATATCCGTGATTACGCTTCTATAAACGAACTTATATGCCTTTCAAACATGGAAAATCTTAATGCCGTGTTTATCGAACAAGGGATGCCGCAAAGTGAACGGTTAATCAAACTCAATCAAATTGCAATTCATCAGATGAGTGTATTAGATGGCGGAGGTATTGATAGAAAACTACTTAAATAATTTATTTACAATGAAAAATATCAGACTGATTATCGCTTCTGCATTAGTTTATACCATGTGCTCATGTGGAGTAAAGAACGCTTCGGCAAATGATGCTGGACGTGTAGGAATCGAGGATATGACGAGTGATTCCGGCATCAATCAGCAGGAATATTCTGACCTGATAAAAACTGTATATGCAAAATTCGTATTTGCGATTGATGCTGACCCCGAAGTTTATGCGCATCCCGAACGCTATTTTACAGCCAATGCCTTAGCGAAACTCAAGGATAGCTATGAGTTTGATTGCGAGGATAACGATTGTTACGCCTTTTATGAATTGAGAACCCAAAATCAAGATTCTAAGCCCGGTACGTCAGGAGAGTCAGATATTATCAGTATTGAGCATACCGGTGATGATTGGTATATCGTCAGATACTCAGATATGGGTTGGGCGGGGATGACACTTATCAGGATAGTCGATGGAAGAATTGATGATTTCAATCGGGATGCCGGGGATTTATAATCCTTTCATTTAAAAGCTATTTGAAAGTCAAAGAATAGGCGCCGGCGCTTGAAGTTTCAGCAAAGGCAAGGGTTCGTTATCTGTGTCTCCGGCACAGATATGTCCGCTTAATAGTTAAATATCACCGTCGTAAATTTGAAAGCACCTAAATCCCGATTAGTAATTTATACATATACAAATTACTTACTTATATTTTTGTTAAAATCTTCAGCCAAATTATGGTAAAGCAGGTGGTAAGAATCAATATGGAGATGATTCCTGTGATGGCCCGATCCAGTGTTTTAATATTTCCGCAGCGATATTCCTTTACAGCGGTCGCGACATAGCTGTAAATCCCGTACAGAAATCCGAACCATACGAAGATAATCCCGGTGTTGATAAGAGGGATTTTACAAAGATAGCCGATTGTCATTATCAAAAATCCCAGCGATTCAAGTTCCCAGATTTGATTTACTCGTTTATCAAAGTTCATGTTCTCGCGCATTTTATTTTATAAGTGTGTTAATCCATAATGCAGTAAAGCTGCCAGTGATGAGGACGATGGTGAAGATATTATTAAACGGTCTTTCAAATTTCTCGCCTTCTTTTGTGATGCGCGCCATGAGCTTTTGATCAAATGCCTTTTTTAGACGACCGAGAGCACTGTCAGAATATAACAGTGTAGCCAATTCGTCTTGCTGCCATGAATTGCGGGTCAGCTTGATAACCCGTGCATAGTAGTAGATGCTGTAAACCGTATTGCACCATAGGAGTACCATGCCGACATCAAATAAAATGATAAGGTCGAAAGCAAATCCTAATGTCGCCATAAGCGTGAAAACTGAATACCAGTCCCACGCATTAAGAGTCTTAGTATAAAAATCCATAGTTACTATTTACGTAGCAGGTCTTTTGTTGAAATTTTTTTAGGAATGATTTTACACCCACAAAATTAATTTATTTGTGGGATACGTGGCCTGTTTTTTAGTAAGAAAAAACTATTTTATTGGATTCTTAATATATTGAAATATAGTATTTTATGCGGAGGGTTGGTGGAGATTTCTATTTTCTAAGGGGGTAATTCCGTACAATCACGGTTTTGCCGCGGTGATATTAAAAATATCCCAGAAACTCAGCTTTTGACGATGCTTCGGATGATGTGATTTTTCTTTTGAGGGCAGATTTGCGCCCGTATACGTTATCAATGGAAAGCCCTTGGAAAATGCTTATGGACTGAGACGAAAAACCGAGAATTATAAATGTGAACAGTTGTATCTCCCATTCCTTTAACTGTGGTAATTCATCTCTCATTCGAGAGATAATATTATCGCAGTATTTATCTATTCGGCATTCAAGTTCACGCATCATCTCGGGTGACTCACTGATCGAAGTAATGATGCTCATTACCTCATTGTAGATTTTTGCTTTATCCTTGCCGCCACTGTGCTGAAAGTAGATACTACACAGGTTATCAATGGTATTGAATTGAGTAGATAGAAGTTCATGAATGTCAGCCATCAGTTTTTGATGTCGGGCGGACTGGAACGACAGTCTCGAATTTTGATCTTTAACGGTTTCTTCGAGACTGTCGATAATACGTGCGCTATTTTCAAGTCCTCTGTAATAAGCCTTTCTGCTGTAATGCAATATTAATAAGAAGCATATGGTAATTACCAGAACGATAATTATACCGGCGATGCTCAGAGTGTCGCATAGATGCATCGGATTCACGCTTCCGTCCGTATCGAGCCGGTTGCTGTACCCGCCTATGCAGCCGGCAAGTATGGATAGTATAAGCATTAAGCAAAAGACCCGAAATAATTTCATCGTTTTCTATCTGCTGTTTTCGGGAATCGGATGAGGAAGAAGGCGGTGAAGGCGGCGGTGGCTATGCCGCCGAGGATGTAGGCTGCCACGCGTGATTCCATGCCGAGGAACTGCGGCGAGATGAAGATGAACGATGTCACTATATAGGTCATCACCACTGCGGGGATGAGGGCGATCCAGATGTTGCGGCCACGGCGCGCAAGCCATATGTAGATGGTCCACAGTACGATAGTGGCAATCGACTGATTGGACCACGCGAAGTAGCGCCATACGATGCCGAAGTTGACGAGCGTGATGAGGTAACCTATGATGAAGAGAGGTATACAGATGAGGAAGCGTTTCAGTATAGGGCGCTGGTCGAGGTGGAAAATGTCGGCTATGATGAGGCGTGCCGAGCGGAAAGCGGTATCGCCCGAGGTGATGGGAGCGGCAACGACGCCGAGCAACGCGAGTATGGCGCCGACTTTGCCGAGGGTGGTGCGCGAGATTATGTCGACGGCCCATGCGGCATTGTTGTCGTTGGCGGCGAGAGCCTGCCCGAGTTCACCTGCTCCGCCGAAAAATGCCATTGCGATGGCTGCCCATATAAGCGCTATGATGCTCTCGGCTATCATAGAGCCGTAAAATACTGATTTGCACTGGCTCTCGCTCTGCACGCAGCGGGCCATGAGGGGCGACTGGGTGGCATGGAAGCCGGATATTGCGCCGCAGGCTATGGTGATGAACAGCGTGGGGATGATGGGGAGCGCGTGGGGATCGGGCTGGAAATTATGGAAAGTGGTCATCTCGGGGATGGTGTAAGCGCCCGAGAAAAGCACACCTAACAGTCCGGCGGCCATGGCTATGAGCGCCACACCGAATACGGGGTAGAGGCGCCCGATGATTTTGTCGACCGGAAGCATGGTGGCGAGAATGTAGTAGGCGAGGATTATCCACACCCACATGGATGTGGTGGAGCCGTCGACCATCGAAGACAGCAGTTGGGCGGGGCTGAGGAGGAACACCGCACCCACAAGCACGAGGAGCACCACCGAGAAGTAGCGCATGATGTGACGCATGGGAGTACCCATGTAGTCACCTACGATTTCGGGCAGCGAGCGCCCGTCGCCGCGGAGTATCATCATGCCCGACAGATAGTCGTGCATCGAACCGAAAAATATGCCGCCGAGCGTGATCCACAGGAAAGCGACCGGACCGAAGCATGCTCCCAGTATCGCGCCGAATATAGGTCCTGTGCCGGCGATGTTGAGCAACTGGATGAGAAACACGCGCCAGCGTGGCAGCGGCATGTAGTCAACATCGTCGCGCAACCGGTGGCAGGGAGTGGTATTTTTGTCGTCGGTGTCGGCCTGTCGCTGAAGATAGGTTCCGTAAGTGAAATATGCTATGATGAGTGCCGCGAGGCATATGATGAAAGTGATCATCTTTTTTGATTAATGATTAATAATTAAGAATTTAAAATTTAGAATTTAGAATTATTGTTAGCAATTTCTCCATTACCCGTTTTTAAATTCTCCATTCTGAATTTTCAATTTTCAATTTATTAGAAGTACCACGGGTGGAGGCGGAAGGTGGTGATGCCGGGTGAGGGTATGGCGCCGTCGATGCGCGATGCTCCGCGGAATACCCTGTGGCTGAAATCGGGATCGTCAGGCTTCATGCGGTTGACTTTCACGCGACCCGACGAATGGATGTAGGTGGAATCGGAGTCGTAGAGAGCCACGTGTGATATTCGCCCTCCGGGTACGTAGGAAAAGAACAGCAGATCGCCGCGGCGAAGCGAGTCGACCGGAGCAGCGGGAGAGATTTTTTTACCCGTATGGATCTGCTGCGAGGCGTCGCGGCGCAGCAATATGCCATTGCCTTGATATGCCACTCTCACGAGACCCGAGCAGTCTACGGCCTTGGTCGACATTCCGCCCCAAAGATAGGGCGCTCCCATAAGCGAGTAGGCTGTGAGAATCACCGAGTCAGTCGACAGCGGTTGCGATGCCCATTGCTCTATGGGCATGAGGGACTTGGAGCGTACCCAGCCTGAGCGGCCGTCGGGGAGGCGTATCGCGGTCACGGAGTCAGCCGACAGCGCTCCTTCCACTATCGAGCCGGGTACAAGTTCGGTCATGACGGAGCGGGGAGAGCGGTCGACGGGCGATGTATAGGCTATGACCTCGCGGGGCGGACGTACCACGAGACGGTCGGCCTTGCGCCACTCCATCATTTCGTCGTGGGATGGTCGGGTGACCGATGAGTATATCATGAAGCCCGTATATCCGTCGGGACCTTCGATTGCAAGCCATTCATTGTCGGGCTGGCCGGTGATGCGCAGCGGTGTGCCGAGGATTGCCTGTGAGGTCATCTGAGCCGAGTGTGAGGGTTTCTCGCGTATACATGCCACCGGAATCGTCACATGAGCCCAGAGCGTGTCGGCGCGGTTTGCTGCCGTTGCCGGCAAAATAGTGATGAGAGTGAGTAAGAGAAAAAGGATTTTTTTCATTTCAGTGAAAAAAGATTTATGGCGTTGGCTGTGGTTATGGTCTCGACCTGCTCCAGAGTCATTCCGAGGGCTGACGCTACAGCCGCGGCTGTGTTGACTATATAGGCGCTTTCGTTGCGCTTGCCGCGGTGAGGTACCGGGGCGAGGTAAGGCGAGTCGGTCTCAAGCAGTATGCGGTCTATGCCTATGTGAGGCAGCGTGGCCGGCAGAGTGGATTTCTTGAATGTGACTATGCCGTTTATGCCGAAATAGAAGTCGCCTACGGCGCGAATGGCGTCGACGTCGGCATCAGTTCCGGTGAAACTGTGGAATACACCGCGCGGCACTTCGGGCAGCGACGCGAGAACATCGAGGGTCTGAGGCAGAGCCTCGCGGCAATGGATTATTACCGGAAGTCCGAGTCTTGCGGCAAGCAAAGCCTGACGGCGGAAAACCTCAGCCTGCTCCTTCTCCCGCGACTTGTCCCAGTAAAGATCCATGCCTATTTCGCCTACTGCCACGTAGCGATGCCCGGCACTGTCGGTGAGCAGCGACTCGACGGGCTGCAGCTGCGCATCGGGATTATCGCCCACTTCGGTGGGGTGCAGTCCCATAGCGGGATATAGATTACCGGGAAACCTGTCGCACAACTTGTGGAGCGGCTCGATGGTGGTGAGATCCACATTCGGGAGAATTATTTTCCCCACGCCGGCATCGATAGCACGCTGCACAGCGAGTGAACCGGAATCATCTTCGTCAAATTCAGGCAGATAGAGATGGGAATGAGTGTCGACGATCATTTCGTGCGTGATGCTGTTTCGAGAGCCAGCCGCATGAAAAACGCGCGGGCTTCGGGAGTGATGGGCAGGGTGTCGAGGCATGCGATAGCCGTGTCGGTATATGCTCGTATCAGTTCGCGGATACCGTCGACAAGCCCCAGGGAGTGGTATATTTCCTTGACAGCGGCGATCTTTTCATCGGGAGCGGGAGGATTGGATATGAGCTCCGCAAGGCGTCCGGTGGAATCTTCGCGAAGAGCCGAGATGAGGAGCCAAGTCTTTTTATCGTTGAGTATATCGCCCCCAATGGCTTTGCCAAACGTGGCCTGATCGCCGAATGAGTCGAGGTAATCATCCTGAAGCTGGAATGCAAGTCCGAGGTTAACCCCGAAGTTGAAAAATTGCAGCTGTGTATCGAAATCGGCATCGGCCATGAGCGCGCCCATGGAGCAAGCGCAACCTAAAAGTACCGAAGTCTTCAGACGTATCATCTCGAGATATTCCTCCACGGTCACGTCCATGCGCGATTCGAAATCCATGTCGAGCTGCTGGCCTTCGTAGATATTCATGGCCGTGCCGTTGAAAAGCTGGAGCGCATCGTTAAGCTTGCTGTCGGCCTTTATGGCAAGCAGCATCGTGGCGGTGGTGAGCATGGCGTCGCCCGAGAGTATTCCGGTAGCTTCGTTCCACTTCTTGTGGACTGTGGGCCGTCCGTGGCGTACGTCGGCGTTATCCATTATATCATCGTGGAGCAGCGTGAAGTTGTGAAACATCTCTATGGCTATGGCCTGATGGATGGCGCGCATGGGGTCGGCGCCCATTGCCTGACATGAAGAGAGGGTCAGCACCGGACGCAGGCGCTTGCCGCCGCCGTCGATCATGTAGCGTATCGGTTCGTAAAGTCCGGCCGGACGGGACGGAAGAGTCAGTCGCGCGATGGCATCTTCAGCCATCTGCCGGTATTCCTGAATTGAGAGCATATTATAGTATTAACGGGAATGAAAAGCTTTGAGAAATGAGGCGGTACTTGCCGAGTCGGAGGCATAGCGGTCAATTATGAGGGAGGCTATGGTGTCGGCTTGCGGATCGTTGCGCAGCATCTGCCCGAGGGTTGAGGGTGATGATACGGCCACGAACACATTGACCTGTTTGTCCAGTGGAAGCGAATCCTTTGCCTTCTCGAGGGTGGATGCAAAGGCCTCGAGAGAACCCGAGTCGGCCGAAACGGAATACAGACGGTAGACTTCGCGGGTAAATTCCATGGCGAAATCACGATCAGCCACGGGGGTATCGGCAAGCCATTCCACAAGTCGCCGGGCAGCCGAGTGAGGATCGTTGTCGGCCACAAGCGCAGCGGCCTGAGGCCCTACGGATGCCGAGGTGTCGGGCGACAGAGCCTGAGGCTTGTCAGTGCCCTGTGCGATGCATGCGTGGATAATGCATGCGGCAAAGATTACGAGGAGAATTATTGCTGATCGCTTCATGGATGGAATTATGATAAGTAGTAACTGCAAAGATACAAAAATATCGCTCGGCGTCAAAGATTATTGAAATTGAGAAAAGAATTAATTAAATTTGCAGAAACAAAAATACTATTGCCATGAAACTCCCTGTGACTTTTGCATTGATTGCTATTTTTGCCACGTCGCTATACTCCCGTGGAAATGATATGCCGCGCCCCGAAGGCTGGGCGGTGTGCTCGTCGGTCAACTCCGGTGATGACTACGCACTGACCGGCGGAGGCGACGGCTCGCTGATCGTGTTGAGAAGCAGCGGCAAGGATATGCGTCAGGCTATATATGATGCGGTCATGTCCCACGATGTAATTGTATTTGACGGCATTGACGGCGATTTTGAAATGTCGTCGAGCGTGAGCTTTACGTCGATTTCGGGTAAATCGTTTATAGGAGTGAACGGCGCCCATTTTTATACCCGGTTTACTGTCACTAAAGATATATGCGATTTACTCGATGAACTCAACGTGAAGTCACTCAGTCAGAATGCCGGAGATAATCTCGGTGGCACTCTGTCCAACGGCAGTTACGTCGCCGAGCAGTGTGAGCTAACTATCAGGCAGGCGCTCATAGATTATTTCGATGACCAGAAGGAACCGTATCGTTACTCGGGCGTGTTTGATTTCGTGGGATGTTCCGATATTATATTGAGCAATCTCGATTTCACGGGACCCGGGTCGATCGATGTGGGCGGCGCTGACCTCGTGACCCTCAACGGCTGCAATCACATATGGGTGGATCATTGCCGGTTTACCGACGGCATGGACGGCAATCTTGACATAGTGAATAATTCGGATTTCGTGACGGTGAGCGACACGCATTTCCGATATACTTCGCGCTCCTACAATCATCCGCTGAGCAATCTGAACTCGGGCGCAGAACGTATCGACGGATCTCCGCAGACCAACAATATCAGCTGGTTCCGCTGTTTCTGGGACGAAGGCTGTCTCGGTCGTATGCCTTACACGGTGCTCGGCGTCCACCATCTTCTCAACTGCTACTGGGATTGCACAGGAGGCACCTGCATCGACGCACATAATCTGTCGAAAGTGCTCATAGAATCTTCATATTTTACTTCCAAGGTGAGAACGGCCTTGGCTTTGCGGGATGACAATGTGAAATTCGAGTGGCGCAACAGTACTTGGGAAGGAAAGGTAATGACTGCCGGAAATGCTAAGATCAATGTACCGTATTCCTACACGGCGGCCGATGTCGCCACGGTGCCTTCTGATATGAGGGCGACGGTAGGGCCGGCCCTCGGCTACTCTTATTCCAAGCCGCTTTCGGCAACGCCTGCGGTGATGGATTTCGGGACAGTATATGCCGGCACTCAGCTCGAGGGTGTGTTCAATATATCGGCATTCGGAGGTGATGTGCCTGCCTCGGTCACCATTACAGCTCCCACCGGAGTGTTGCTTTCCTCTTCGCGCGATGGTGAATACTCGTCAACTCTTGTGGTGGAAGCGACTGATAAAGTATTGATTCAGACTGATATATACATGAAAGCTTGTTTCAGCGGCACGGGAAGTGAAACCCTCCCGATAGAGGTGACAGCCGCGGGGCAGTCGTTCACCATCCCCGTGAAGGCCGATGTTGTGGGATTGCAGGGAGAACGCCTCGCCGCGACATTGGTGTGGCCGCTCGATAAAGGCACGTCGTCCGAGACAGAAGCCGTGACGGAACATCCCGAAGCATTTTCTGAAGCCTCTATGACTCTTGGCGATAATATCTGCTTTCATTCAGGTCACATGGTGGGCGATGCCGGAATGTTGACACTGTTCCATCCCACCGAGGCGATAGGCAAGGCGGTTGATGAGGACAGCTATTTAGAATTTGATGTAGTCACAGCTCCGGGATATGTATTCGTGCCTGAAAAGCTGACGTTTAAGGCTTCGCGAATAGGTACCGACATGGGTTATATTGATATAGAATACAGCCGTGACGGAGGTGCACCCGTAAAGCCTGTGACGGGATTCCAGCCTGAGCGCGGAGCAAAATTTTCAGTTGTCGAATTGCCTCTCGGTAATGCCGGCGTGGGAAACTCATTGCGTGTCAAGCTCTATATTTACAATCTGTCGGCCAACAAGCAGCTCGCTTTCGGCGACGTGAGGATAGAAGGCGGTTTATATGCAGCCGAATCGGCTCTCGATATTATCGCACCCGATGAAAACTCCGAGCCCACGGAATACTATGACCTCCTCGGCCGCCGGGTAGAGAATCCGAGAAGCGGAATGCTGTATATCGAGCGAAAGGGCGCCACCGGCGCAAGAGTGGTGAAATACTGAATCACCCGAAGACAAAGCACGGAGGAATACTGACGTGCTTTGTCTCCGGATATAAAAATAGTAAGAGGAAATATCAATGATATTTCCTCTTAAAAATGGTAGCCCATAGGAGAATCGAACTCCTCTTTCAAGAATGAAAATCTTGCGTCCTAGCCGATAGACGAATGGGCCCCTTGAAGCATTGCCGGAATATCCGGATTGCTATATCTTAGGCGGCAAGCTTTGCGATGTGGTGAGCGAGCTTGCTCTTGAGGTTGGCTGCTTTGTTCTTGGAGATGCTCTTCTTTGAAGCAAGACGGTCAAGCATAGCGGAGATCTTGACGAAAGCGGCCTGAGCCTCAGCTTTGTCAGTCATCTTGCGAAGATTGCGCACGGCGTTGCGGGCAGTCTTGGCATAGTAGCGGTTGCGGAGTCGACGAGACTCGATCTGGCGGATTCTCTTGATAGATGATTTATGGTTTGCCATTATAGAAACGTTAGTTGTTCTTGATTAAAACTTAGTAGCCCATAGGAGAATCGAACTCCTCTTTCAAGAATGAAAATCTTGCGTCCTAGCCGATAGACGAATGGGCCATTG
>JAIDUB010000105.1 GCA_029060405.1 Duncaniella sp.
GTCTGAAGTGCTTTGTCCTCATCTGTAGTACATGAACGAAGGGAAGATAAAATTCCGAATACAAAAAATAGAGTAGGATGTTTCATAATGATTGTATTTAATTTTTAAAATTATTGATAATTTGCAATTTATATAGGGGGTCTCATACGAACGACTATATCAAATGAACAGATATTGATCATATCACTTGTGTCTATCCATATAATGACATATAATATTCCTATTTTTAACTTAGATTTAAACTATAATTGCAGATACTTATATTGGTTGCGATATTCTTGCAAATAGGTCGGATCTTCCGGATTAATGCACTCTGCATAATTTATCTCCAGAGCTGTACGGTTATTTATAAATTTGGCGCCTGAACATTCTTTTGCAAGCACATTCCATGTATCGCTATTACAGTGATACTGCCATACATACGTACCATACACCCATCCATTACTATTACGATTTTCTGACATAATAATAGTTATTATTCCATCACGCTCAACCATATCATCTATCTGCATATAGTCATCCTCCATAGATGTACGATTTAAATTTATTACTTTTTCTCGGTCTGTTTCGCTATCATAAACATATAATTTGTTAATGTAGCCACTTTCATTTGTAGATGTCCACGGAGTATACCAAATCTTTTTGCCATCTGCACGCATAAGATGAATATCTGCTATATTCACTTCATCATATTTAGTATTATATCTTATTGTAGCACAATCTCCAACAGTCTCATATGTCAATTCCTCCTCATAGGAGGTTGGTGCATATTGATCAAAGGAATATGAAGAAGAATTTTGTCCCTCCTTTGGCATTTCAAAATCGTTTTTACAGTTTCTTACCATAGCAAAAGTAATCATAGCAATGCAAGCAATAACGCCCACAATAATCCAAATCAATTTCTTGTTTTGCGTTCTTTCATGCTTTACTCCATTGACAGGACTTCCGTTTATTAATGTTTCATTACTTTTTAGTTCTCCATCATTAAGGATTCTCTTTTTTTGTTCAGTAAACTCATTTTCAGTTATTATACCTGTATCCAGTAACTTTTTAAGATTGGTCAAGGCTTGCAATTTATCATTCATTGTAATCTTTCTTACATATTGAGTATTTTTATATCGCACACGAATTTAAAAATCACCTGACAACTGTAGCTTTTGCTATATGAGTATAGATGATTTATTGTAATTCATTCTATAACCTCTTTAGTATTTTAGCCTTTTCATTATCAAACTCTTCCTGTGATAGTACCCCTGAGTCTAATAGTTCTTTAAGTTTTGTCAACTGTTTAGTTTTATCCTCAAAATTAGTACATGAAGACTGTATGCTTTTCGAAATCGGCTCGTAAACGCCAGTTATCGAATTTTCAGCTCGTGGATCTGAAGAAGCATTACCCTGATAAAAAAGTATGATATATGTTATAAACGAAATCAAACTTATAACCAAATTAATACTTGAATAGGTGTTTAAATAATCAGCATCCATTACAAGCAGAAAAAGATTCAGAAATGTCACACTATAGCATATTATCATGCATACCCAACAAAAACGATACTGCTTAATAACAAAAGGATAAGCATAAATAAATGAAGCAGCAGCAGCAAGACTTCCTAATAATTGAGTTGGATATGATGACATTGCTCTTGTATATATAAAATAATCACCGGCGGTATCATTCCCAAAAATATAATCAGTAATCATGGACTCAAAATCAACTGGTTCATTTATGGTGCTCCATTGCGCGATTATATTTATTAAAGATGCTCCAAGCATAATATAAAGAATGGTAATCGCTTTTTTTACATCTATAATTGCATGAGCACACCAAGTTGCAAAGAATAGTGCTGAACATAAGAACATAATAATGGCAGCTATTAGCATTGAGCCACCTGATTTTAGTGATGAAAATGTTGCGATGAATGAAGGAATAAAAAGAATTATTATTGCCCAACGAAGGCTAAACTTCCGGAGACTTAAAATAATATTATTCATTACTTTTTAGTGATTGTTTATTCATTGCCTCCTGACTCCCTAATTTGGCGGTTAAGTATGGGTATAAGAAAAGAGGGGAATTCATCGCGCCTCTATCATAGTTACAACTGGCTCGCCAAAGCCAACACGCTGAATGATATATGAGGGTAGAATAAACTGCCCCTCTGGTTTTGTCTATACTGAAATACGGCGATCACGCCGCACGGACAGGTGTGACAAAAACAGAAAGAGCGTCTAATCTTACTTCATCTCAGCGTGGTATTGAATTGGCGATTCGTTGTAACTGAGAAAGAAAGCTTGACACTTTTCTTATCCGATGGTATTTCTCCTCCATCGGACACGGCAAAGTTAATCAAATTTTTTGATTAGTCGCTCTTTGTAAAGCAATTTATTCTACACGCCTTAGAATTTCAAGCGACAGCAGGCGCAAAAATTATTCAATTATTTTTTCGGAAGTTGTATATCGTGGTATATATAAATAGTAGCCTGTAGGACGCACACTCGGGTGTGTCCGGCAGTGCAAAAGGTAATATCCTACAGGATATTCTATTGAGAATCAATATATTTTCCCACAAAAAATATGCCCGGATTATGCGATGATAACCCGGGCTTTATGGATAAATATGCTGTAGTTACTTATTAAGATTGTAGACTTCTTTGCGGATATAGGGCTTGAGGGCGGGGACTTTTTCGGCAAGCTCGTTTACAGCGAGGCGCGACACGAGTATACCGCCAAGCACATTAAGGTGAGTGTTATCGACCTTTCCCTTGGGGCAGAATTCGTAGGTATCGGCGGGAATCCACATAAACATCTGCTGAGAGAGGTCTTTACCGAGGCCCTGCACAAGCGAATGGGTCAGAGCATTCATGTCAACGAAAACCACGTCCATTTCCTCGGCAACGCGGCGGGGTGCTACGATATAGTCTCCGTGAGTATCCACGAGCACGTTACCCTCGGTCTGATAAGTCTTTTTATCAGGGTTCCATTCGGCCTGCTTGTCGTCGGTATCTTCCTGAGTCTCGCCTGTGGGAGCAGGGAAATTACGGCGCACTATGGAGTTCATCAATATAGGAGTGGCTCCCTTTTCGCGGGCTTCGGCTACAAAGCGGCGAAGATTGTCGTCAAACGTACCTCGGGCAACAGTGTAACGCTTCGGATCCTTGCTCTTCTCGTCGTTGTGACCGAACTGTATGATAACATAATCGCCGGGGCGGATTTTTTCTTTCACGGCATCCCAGCGGCCTTCGTCGATAAAGCTCTTGGAACTGCGGCCATTGACGGCATGGTTGTCGACTTTCACGGCACCTTCGAGATATATGGGAAGCATCTGCCCCCAGCCGCGTTCCTGATTTTCCTTGTCAAGCTTTTTGTTGGCCATCGTTGAGTCGCCTATCATGAAGATGGTGACGGTGTCGGCAGGCTCGGCCGCGTGCATCATAAAAGGCACGGCGAGAGATAAAAATAATGAATTGACCAGTTTCATGGTGATGTGAGGTTAAGTAATTTTCTGCAAAAATACGCATTTATTTCAAACGTCACAAACGAAAAAAATCATTTTGCCGATACACGGAATTTTTGTAAATTTGCGGTAATTATGACAATAAGTGACAAGAATGTCACTTCAAACACCAACCTTAAGACCATGACTATCAAACACCTGTCAATCTGTTTAGCAGCACTCGGAGGTACACTTGCCTTTACGGGATGCCACAAAGAGACAAAAATCGATCGCGAGGCTCTTGTAGCGCGCAACAATCCCCATGTCACCGCAATCGACACGCTTTCCTCGCTCACTGTGGGCAACGGCGAGTTTGCTTTCACGGTTGATGTCACAGGATTGCAGACGTTCCCTGAAATGTATCGCAACGGTGTGCCTCTTGGCACTCAGTCGCAATGGGGATGGCACAGTTTCCCCAACCCTGACAATCTCACTCACGACGAGACTCTGAAAGACTACGATTTCGGCCGTGGACGTCAGGAGCCGTATTCAGTGCAGTTCAACGAGCCGGGACGTCAGCACGATGCCGCCAACTGGTTCCGCGTGAATCCTCACCGTCTCCACCTCGGAACCATAGGATTTGCCGACCTGAAGCCTGATCAGATTACCGATGTCGACCAGACTCTTGACATGTGGAACGGAGAGATAATATCTCATTTCGCAGTTGACAGCGTTCCAGTGGAGGTGCAGACCTACTGCCATCCCGACAAGGACATGATAGCCGCTACCATTACATCGGAAAAGCGTCTTCCTGTCACTATCCGTCTTCCCTATCCTACAGGCGGCCATGCCGACGATGCATGTGACTGGACAAAAGATGACCTGCACATCACCGAGATAATCAAGAATGACAATGGCAGTGCCGTGATACGTCACACCCTCGACTCCACAGTATATTATATAAATCTTACGTGGGAGAACGCTGCCGCTCCCGAGATGACAGGCCGCAACTCCCTCATACTTACTCCCGAAAGCGACAAATGGAGTTTCACCGCACAGTTCCTCCCCGAGCAGAGCGAGGAAGCCAATCCCACTGCCGAGGCTACTGCCAAAGCCGCTTCTGACTACTGGCAGGCATTCTGGAAAAACGGTGGCGTGGTTGATTTCAGCCATTGCACCGACCCGCGCGCCAAGGAACTCGAGCGCCGCGTAGTCCTCTCGCAGTATCTTCTCGCAACGCAGTGCGCCGGTTCGACTCCTCCTCAGGAAACCGGTCTTACCTACAACTCATGGTTCGGAAAATTCCATCTCGAGATGATATGGTGGCATCAGGCGCAATTTGCACTCTACGGTCATGAGGACCTGCTTGCCCGCACGCTTCCGTGGTATGGTCAGGTTCAGGACGTAGCCAAGGAAATCGCATCGCGTCAGGGATTTCAGGGTCTGCGCTGGATGAAGATGACCGATCCTTCAGGTACTGAAGCTCCGTCAAAAGTAGGCTCGTTCCTCATATGGCAGCAGCCCCACCTTATATATCTCGCCGAGCTTCTCTACCGCGCCAATCCATCGGAAGAGGTTCTCGACCAGTATTATGATCTCGTGCAGCAGACCGCTGAATTCATGGCTTCGTTTGCCGAATATGACGGAATGGAGACCCGCTACATACTCCGCGGCGCGATCCCCGCACAGGAAACCCTCCGCGCTTCCGAAACCGTGAATCCGCCTTTCGAGCTCTCATACTGGCACTACGCCCTCTCCACCGCTCAGAAATGGCGCGAGCGCAAAGGTGAAGGCCGCAACCTCGACTGGGATGAAATCATCGACAAGCTCTCACCCCTTGCCGCCAAAGACGGACTGTATCTCGCTGCCGAAACCGCTCCCGAGACCTACTAGGATATCCGCTTCACATCCGACCATATGGCTGTGCTTGCAGCCTTAGGTATACTGCCCAAGTCGCCGCTCGTGCGCACCGATCTCATGGAAAATACTTTTGACTGGATCTACGACAACTGGAACTGGGGCAAGACATGGGGATGGGACTATCCCACCACCGCTATGAATGCCGTGCGTCTCGGCCAGCCTGAAAAGGCTGTCAACGCCCTCTTGATGGAGAAACGCACCAATACCTATCTTCCCAACGGTCATAACTATCAGGACAAGCGTCTGCGCTGCTATCTGCCCGGCAACGGCGGTCTGCTCACAGCTGTGGCTCTGATGACTGCCGGATGGGACGGCTGCGAGGTTGAAAATCCCGGCTTCCCCAAAGACGGCACTTGGGACGTGAGATGGGAAGGCATCAAGCCACTGCCCTGACGGGGCTGCACCACTCTCCCCTCAACCAATATAGCAATACCATGATAATCATTTGATTATATATGAAATATTTCACGACCTTAATTCTCGGCGCGGCAATCTGCTTGGGTTGCGGCGCCGAGTCGCGTGTTTCGCCGACGCTCCACTATTTTCCCAAAGGAGAATCAGCCGTGAGTGTCGACGGTGCCACTAAATTCAACCGAGGCCTCTACGGCGCACATTCAGGTTTCCGCGTCGACTGCAGCGATATGCCTGAATTCGGCATATATATGCCCCGCATGGGCGGTAACCTTCGCTTCACGCTACCCGCCGGAACATGCACAGCAACATATACGCCGGGCAAAATGACATATGAGCAGGGAGGTGTAACCATTGAGGTGCAGGTGCTCCGCAGCAGTGACTGCGCCATGTGGAAAATCACAAATACAACCCGGTCATCAGTGACAATCCCGATGAGATTCGGCGGCGTGGCCGATAAGAAATTCTCCCGCGAGGGTGACCTCGGTGTTGATGCCGCCGACTGCTTCGACCTCAAGCCCGAATATTGCACCGATAATAAATTCATCGTGTCGGGCAACGAAGTAACCGTGGAATACGGCAAGAAAGAACGCAAGGAAGTGCACCTTGTTATCCCTGCGAAAAACCACACCATCACTTCCATGCCCGTCTATGAGGGCGATATAGTGATCAAGGGCGGCAAGTCATGTATTGTTGCATATTTCCCTGCCGGAGCAGAAGTGGTGACGAAAGAAAAGCAACTTGAAGAACTGTTTGCACGCGCCGAGCAGGAACGTAAAGCACTCGCATCATCCATCACAATCTCCACCCCCGACGAATGGATAAACCCAATAGGCGGAGCTCTCGGCGTGGCAGCCGACGGTATATGGAGCGGCGAGGCGTGGCTTCACGGCTCGATTGGATGGCGCACTCCTCATCTCGGCTGGCGCGGTGCATATGTCGGCGACGCTCTCGGATGGACTGACAGGGCTCTGACCCATTTCAAGACCTACGCATCCAATCAGGTGACGGATATTCCCCCCGTCATTCCACAGCCGGCTCAGGATTCCACCCTCAATCTTGCACGTGCCGAAAAGAAATGGGGCACCCAATTTTACAGCAACGGCTACATATGCCGTCGACCCGGAAAGAAAGACGAGATGTCGCACTACGACATGAACATGGTTTACATCGACGCCATGCTTCGCCACTTCCGCCACACCGGCGACACCGCTGCCATGCGTGAACTCTGGCCTGTAATCAAGCTCCATCTCGACTGGGAAAAACGCAATTTCGACCCCGACGGCGATCATCTCTACGACGCCTACTGCTGCATATGGGCAAGCGATGCCCTGTATTACAGCGGAGGAGCTGTAACCCATTCATCGGCCTACAATAAGTTTGCCAACACTCTTGCCGCACAGGTCGCGGAGGCTATAGGGGAAGATGCCGAACCCTATCGACGCGAAGCCCAAGCTATCGCTAACGCCATCGACAGCGTATTGTGGATGACCGACGAAGGCCATTGGGCCGAATACCGCGACGCTATGGGACTTAAGCGACTCCATCCGTCGGCCGGATTATGGACAATATACCATGCCATCGACTCCGAGGTAGCCGATAATCTGAAAAACTATGCGGCAACTGTATACGTCGACAGCGAGATACCTCATATTCCCGTGAAGGTGGAAGGCGCACCCGAGGGTCTTTCCGTCCCCGCTACCACAAGCTGGAAACCCTACTCATGGAGTATCAACAATGTCGCCATCGCCGAAATCATGCACACCGCCCTCGCCTACTGGCAGGCAGGCCGCAACGACGAGGCTTTCAATCTTATGAAAAGCGTGGTCATCGACAATATGTATTCCGGTGCTTCGCCTCTTAATTTCGGACAGATAAGCCAGCGCGACGCAGCACGTGGCGAATGCTACCGCGACTTCGCCGACCCGATTGGCGTATGGAGCCGTGCGCTCACCGAAGGTCTCTACGGCATCCGTCCCGATCTGCTCGCGAAAGACAGACGTGTGGATATCGTGCCCGGATTCCCGAGCGACTGGGACAGCGCCTCAATCACGCTCCCCGCATTGACTTACACATTCCGCCGAGAGGGGCTGAAAGATGTCTACACGTTTGAAAACCGTTACCCCGAGGGTGTAGGATTGTACCTTACGGTCAATGCCCGGAATCTTGGCGGCGTGACGGTCAACGGAAATGCTGATATCGCATGGATGCCCGACACACTCTCAGTCAATGCTCCGCGCATAGTAATTCCGCTCGGCGACTCGCGCGATATCTCCGTTACCGTGGATCATTCGGGCCGCATGGCAACCATGTTCACAGGTGTGGAACGAAAAGAAGGCGACATAACTTTCCGTCAGGCCCGTTCCGGGCGGTTGGAATGGTGGGTACCTGTCAGAACCACTCCGCTTGCCACACATTTAACAGCCACATTCGACGCCATAAATCCCGAAGGATGTGTCACGGTAGACATAAGCGACGTGTACAATGATTCCGTTTCCAACATATTCCGGCATGAATATCTGTCACCGCGTCCTGCCTACACTTCACTTCAACTCCCCAAGCAAGGTATAGGTGAATGGTGTCACCCGCTCATGACAGCTGAAATAGACGACAGCGGTCTGCGTGAAATCATCAGCGCCCACGGCGACACGCTCACAACTTCCATAGGCATACCGTTTAAACTTAAATCTGACGGTAATAATGTGGTGTTTACCTCGCTCTGGGACAATTTCCCCGACAGTGTGAGCATACCTCTCAGCGGCAATGCCTCTAATGCCTATCTGCTCATGGCCGGTACGACCAATCACATGCAGGCTCACATCGACAACGCCATGATAGAGGTGAAGTACACCGACGGCTCGGTTAGCCGCACTCCGCTTGTAAATCCCGACAACTGGGCACCCATCGAACAGGATTTCTTTAACGATGAATATGCCTTCGCCGTTCCTGCCGGGACCGAACCGCCCTACCGTCTGCATCTGCAGTCGGGCAAGGTGTCGCGCACACTTGGCGATGAAATAGGTATTCCGGCTGACGAAGTATACGGCCGCTCCATCCCGGGAGGTGCCGCAACCCTTGTAGATGTGAAACTCGATCCTGAAAAGGACCTCGAATCACTGACTGTCACCACATTGTCCAACGACGTTATTATCGGCCTCATGGGGCTGACACTGCAGAAATGAAACTGAAATCCATAACAGCAGCTCTGCTGCTTGCAATCTCATCGGCAGCCTCGGCTCAACTTGCATCACCCGGCACGGCATGGTATGAAGAAACGACTGAAAACCGGCCTTTCGTGAGATGGTGGTGGCTCGGCAGTGCCGTAGACCCCGAAGGACTCACCTTCAATCTCGAGGAATTTGCCCGTCAGGGACTCGGCGGAGTGGAGATCACTCCCATCTACGGAGTGAAAGGCAATGAAGCCAACGACATATCTTACCTTTCGCCTGAATGGATGGAGATGCTCGACTACACCACTGCCGAAGCCAATCGTCTCGGTCTTCAGGTAGATATGAACAACGGCACCGGCTGGCCTTTCGGCGGTCCTGAAATAACTCCCGAACTTAGCGCCCGCAAACTTGTCACTGAGACATGGACTCTCGACAAAGGACAAAAAATCACCTCTCCTATTGTCCCCTCTGATGCAAAACAAGCTCCGGTTGCAAAGCTTCAGAAAGTTATCGCCGTAAATGGTGACCGACGTATAGACATCACGTCAAAAGTCGACAAAAACGGCATGCTGAAATGGAAAGCGCCCACCGACGGATGGATAGCATATGCCATATTCTCAGGCCGTACTTTCCAGAAAGTAAAGCGCGCCGCTCCCGGTGGCGAGGGATATGTGCTCAACCATTACGACAGTATCGCTGTAAAGAAATATCTTGAAAAATTCGACGCAGCTTTTGCAGGACACGAAAAATCGATACCACATTCCTTTTTCAACGATTCCTACGAAGTATACGGCAGTGACTGGGCCGACAATATACTCGACGTATTCGAGCGTGATCACGGCTACCGCCTTGAAATGTACATACCTGAATTTATCAGCGCGGATCACAGTGATCTCCGTGCGCGCGTAGTGCGTGATTACCGCGCCACACTCGCCGGGATGCTCAGCGACAACTTTACCGATATATGGACTCGCTGGGCCCACAGCCGCGGCGCCAAGATACGAAACCAATCTCACGGCTCTCCCGCCAATATCCTCGACATTTACGCGGCTGTAGACATTCCTGAATGTGAATCTTTCGGGCAAAGCGATTTCGATATCCCCGGTCTTGTGAGAAACGGTGACTCTCGCCCGAGCGATGCAGATCCGGCCGTGCTGAAATTCGCCTCATCGGCCGCTCACCTTGCCGGTCGCCCGCTGACTTCGGCCGAGACACTCACGTGGCTCACCGAGCATTTCCACACCTCGCTGGCGCGATGCAAACCCGAAATCGACCAGATGCTTGCATCGGGAGTAAATCATGTATATTTCCACGGCGCGCCCTACTCTCCCGCCGGCGTGGAATTTCCCGGCTGGCTTTTCTATGCGTCGATCAACATGTCGCCCACAAATTCAATATGGAATGACGCTGCCGGCCTTATGAAATACATCACCCGCAATCAAGCTTTTCTCTCGGCCGGAAATCCCGATAATGATTTCCTTGTCTACTTTCCGATTGAAGATGTGTGGTACCGTCAGGGCGGACGTCCCTATCTGATGTTTGATATCCACAAGATGCAGCAGCGCATGCCTGATATCAAAGAATGCTTGAATCGCATTATCGATGCAGGTTACGATGTGGACTATATTTCCGATGCCCTCCTTGACTCCATCACTCCTACGGCATACGGCACACTTCTAAGCCGTGGAAACAATGACTACAAGGCTGTAATAGTACCACCCGTAAATATCATGGCTCCGGCCACACTGCGCCGCATGCTCGGGCTCGCCGAAGCCGGTGCAACCGTGATCTTCACAGGAAAATTGCCTGATGATGTACCGGGGCTCAACGACCTCGACGCTCGAAGAAAAGAGCTGTACGATGTACTTGCAGAAATGCCTGTATACACTCCCGATACAATAATTCCGTTTGGCAAAGGACGTCTGATTTATGCTTCGGACTACGAATCGGGTATGAAACTCTCAGGCGCTTCTCCCGAACCCCTGCGCATCAACGAGGGAATCCACATGCTCCGTCGCAAAAACGAAGCCGGAGGACATAATTATTTCATCGCCATGCTCGGCAACGATACCATATCGGGTGCTGTAACTCTCGCCACACCGGGTATATCAGCCATGATTTTCGATCCTCTCACCGGGAAAAGCGGTCTTGCAGAGACTGTTGCCACAACTGACTCTTCAATGACTGTGAGCCTTCAGCTTCTCCCCGGTCAGACTCTGCTGGTAAAGACCTTCCCCGATAAGGTGGAAGCTCCTGCATGGGAATATACGGTGTCAACCGGTCAACCAATGACTCTCGACCGCGGATGGACTCTTTCGTTTCTTGAAAGCGAACCCGCTGTCACCGACACATTCGCCATCGACTCCATCATGGACTGGACGCGTCTCCCCATCCCCGAAGCTAAACAGAATTTCGGCACGGGACGCTACACAGTCAGGTTCACTCTCGACGATCCATCACTCGCCGATGACTGGATACTTGATGCCGGAGACGTGCGCGAGTCAGCACGTGTGACTGTCAACGGTCACGATGCAGGCACTATCTGGTCAGTGCCCTTCTCTCTCAGTGTGGGTGAATGGCTCAAGCCGGGCGAAAATGAAATTATCCTTGATGTGACATCGCTACAGGCCAACCGCATCGCGCAGTTTGAGCGTGACGGCGTGGAATGGCGTAAGTTCAAGGATGCCAATATAGCCAGCGTCACCAACGCACGCACTTTCAGCTTCGGCGACTGGGAAACCGTGCCGTGTGGCCTCAACTCGAAAGTAACTCTTACTCCCGTAAAGAAATCAATAACATTAAATCCCATACAATGAAAAAATTCATCGTTCTTGCCTCGGCTCTCATCATGGCCGGACAGGCTGCCTTTGCCGCTGAAGAACTTCAGCCGCGCAAAGAGATTCTCAACACGCTCGTGAAGGTCAATGACCTGTATCTGAAAAATCATCCCGATCCGGGCTTGGGTATCCCCTATTATTCCCGCAAGAAAGTATATGAGGGAAATATATGGACACGTGCCGTGTACTTTGAAGGCCTGATGGCGCTCCACTCCATCTATCCCGACAACCGTTATTACGACTATGCCTACGACTGGGGCGAGAAATTCAACTGGGGTATGCGCCGCGACGATACCGCCACCCGCAACGCCGACAACTATGCTTGCGGACAGACCTACATCGATCTTTACCGACTCACTCCCGAGCCCAAGATGCTCACCAAAACCAAGGCCAACGCCAACATGCTCATCAACACTCCGCAGGTTGACGACTGGACATGGATTGACGCAATACAGATGGGTATGCCCGTTCTCGCCAAACTCGGTAAGGACACCGGCGATCAGCGTTATTTCGACAAAGCGTGGGATATGTATGAATGGTCGCGCAACACTCTTGCAGGCGGTCTGTATAACCCCAAGGACGGACTGTGGTGGCGCGACGCCGATTTCGTACCGCCCTACAAGGAACCCAACGGAAAAAACTGCTACTGGAGCCGCGGCAACGGCTGGGTAGTGGCCGCGCTTGTAAAAGTGCTTGAGGAACTTCCCGCCGACGATCCTCACCGCAAGGATTATATCAACGACCTCAAAGCGATGTGCGAGGCTCTGGTAAAATGCCAGCGCGAGGACGGTTTCTGGAACGTAAGTCTCCACGATGAATCCAACTTCGGCGGTAAGGAACTTACCGGTACGGCCCTGTTTGTCTACGGTATGGCATGGGGTGTCAACAACGGTATCCTCGACCGCGAGAAATATATGCCCGTAATCACCAAGGCGTGGAACGCGATGGTCAACGATGCCGTGCATCCCAATGGTTACCTCGGCTACGTACAGGGTACAGGCAAGGAGCCGAAAGACGGTCAGCCCGTAGCCTACGATTCCAAGCCTGACTTTGATGACTACGGTACCGGTTGCTTCCTTCTGGCAGGATCGGAAGTTTATAAACTTTAACCGTAATATCTTCGTTATAAAAACGGCATCCCATGCAACGGGACGCCGTTTTTTTATTACTTTTGTATCATGAAGAAGATAGAACTGCGCCGTCAGGAAGTGAGCCGTTACATCACGCCGCTGCGTGAAGGCGGGTCGCTGCCCGCTCTCGCCGAAGCCGACGACGGTTTCAAATATGTACTAAAATTCCGTGGCGGCGGTCACGGTGCAAAATCGCTGATCGCTGAATTTATCGGCGGAGAACTCGCCCGTGCTGCCGGACTGCGCGTGCCTGAACTCGTGTTACTTGACATGGACGAGGACTTCGGGCGCACCGAGGGCGACGAGGAGATTCAGGAACTCCTTCAGGCGAGCCGCGGTCTTAATCTCGGGCTGCATTACCTTTCGGGCGCACTGACGTGGGATGTGGCTGTAAACTCCATTGATCCGGTGACAGCCTCGCAGATTGTGTGGCTCGACAGCCTGATGACCAACGTGGACCGCACGGCGAGGAATACCAACATGCTGCTCTGGAACGGCGAACTGTGGCTCATTGACCACGGGGCCACACTCTATTTCCATCACACTTGGGACGGATGGGAAAAGACTGCTCTAAGCCCGTTTCCTTATATAAAAGACCATGCCCTGCTCCCCCGCGCCTCCCGGCTCAACGAAGCCGACGCCGTGATGCACTCGCGCATCACTCCCGAGATTATCGATTCGATAGTGAATGCCGTACCTGAAGAATGGCTGCTGCAGGCGTCATCAGAAATCACGCCCGATGAGCAACGCCGCGTTTACAGCACATTTCTCAAAACCCGATTAAGTAACTCCGAAATCTTTACCGACCATGCAATCGAAGCCCGAAAAGCACTTATATGAATATGCCGTGGTGCGGTATGTGCCCCGCGTCGAACGTGAGGAGTTCATCAACGTAGGACTGATAATGATGTGCAAGCGCCGCCGCTGGATAAAAGTCAGGGTAGTGAATGATCTGAGCCGCGTGAGAGCTTTCGCTCCCGATACCGAGGAAGATACACTCTTGCATCAGTTATCTTCGTTTTCTACGGTCGCCTCAGGCAAGGGAGAAGCTATAGGCTCACTCGAAACTCATGAGAGATTTCGCTGGCTCACGGCTGTAAGGAGCGCATCGATACAGACTTCAAGACCGCATCCGGGCAAATGCGATGACCTTGATGACACTTTTGACCGTCTTTACAGGGAACTGATCGAAGCGTGAATCGCTTCAAGCGCTCTGCTCGCCATATCTTCTCCGGGAGCAAGACGGATCACCGAAGGATCTTTCGACAGCCAAAGCAACTGCTTCTTGGCATACACGCGCGTATTCTTCGCAATGCGCGCTATCGCAGTATCGCGATCCATCGTTCCGTCAATCATCGCAAACATTTCCTTGTATCCCACGGTATTGAGCGAATTGAGATGACGCAGATGATATACAGTCCTTGCTTCATCTTCGAGTCCGGCGGCAATCATGGCGTCGGTACGCCGGTTTATGCGGTCGAATAGCTTCTCGCGGGGAAAATCCACAGCTATCTTAATAATATTGAAATCCCGTCGCTTTTTCGTGCCTGTGAGAAGCGACGAGCATGGAGCCCCCGCCTCGAGTGAAATTTCTATCGCATGAATCAGGCGCTTGCTATTGTGAAGGTCAGCTCTTTCAAGGTATTTAGGGTCGATAAGCCGCAGCTTTTCAATGAGCGCCTCATTACCGCCCTGTTCATACAGGGATTTAACCTCATCCCTGACTTCGGCTGAGATTGTGGGAAGCAGGTCGATGCCATTAGTCACGGCATCTATGTACATCATGGAGCCCCCGCACATCACGGAAATTTTGTTTTTATTCCATAACTCCGGAAGCAGACTCATCACGTCTTCCTCATACCGGGCCGCACTGTAATAAGCGTCGAGAGGAAGAACCCCTACAAAATGATGACGCACCTGCGCGAGTTGCTCGGCAGTGGGAGCGGCAGTGCCTATAGGCAGTCCCGCATAGATTTGCCGCGAGTCGGCCGACACTATGTCGCAGCCGATCTCGCGGGCAATGTTTATGGCAAGGTCAGTCTTACCGCTGGCGGTAGGACCCGTAATTATCACGAGTGTATTATCCACGCTCGGCTACGAGACGGGCAATTTCCACTATCACCTTCACGGCTTTCTCCATCGAAGGGATGGGTACGAACTCATAGCGGCCGTGGAAATTAAGTCCGCCGGCGAAGATATTCGGGCAAGGAAGACCCTTGAACGAGAGCTGGGCACCGTCAGTACCGCCGCGTATAGGCTGCACTTTGGGGGTCACACCTGCATCCTCCATAGCCTTTATCGCGGTGTCGACAATGTGCATCACAGGCTCGATCTTCTCGCGCATGTTGTAATACTGATCCTTGATCTCGATAGTGGCGCAGTCGGGGAACTCATTGTTGATCTTGCGGCAGAGATGCTCGAGCTCTTTCTTGCGGCGCTCGAAGCGGTCGCGGTCATGGTCGCGTATTATATAAGTGAGCACCGTCTTTTCCACATCACCTTCCATAGAAATGAGATGATAGAAGCCCTCATAGCCTTCGGTGTGCTCGGGTGTCTCCCAGCGGGGAAGCATGATGATGAACTGATTGGCGATGCGCATCGAGTTGATCATCTTGTGCTTGGCATATCCGGGATGCACATTGCGGCCACGGAAAGTCACTTTAGCTACTGCAGCGTTGAAATTCTCGTATTCAAGTTCGCCTACCTCACCGCCGTCCATGGTATAGGCCCAGTCGGCGTCGAAGAGTTTCACATCAAATTTATGGGCGCCCTGACCTATTTCCTCATCGGGATTGAACGCGATGCGAATGCGGCCGTGCTTGACCTCGGGGTGATGCTGGAGATAATCCACGGCGGTGATGATTTCAGCCACGCCGGCCTTGTCATCGGCGCCGAGCAGTGTGGTACCGTCGGTCACTATCAGATTCTCGCCCTTATAATTAAGCAATTCGGGAAACTGCGCGGGCGACAATACGATATTTTCTTTCTCGTTGAGCACGATATCATTGCCATCGTAATTCTCCACGATGCGCGGCTTTACGTTGTGGCCGCTCATGTCGGGCGATGTATCGAGGTGGGCTATGAAGCCTACCGTGGGCACTTCGTAATCAACATTTGCCGGCAGAGTAGCCATGAGATAACCGTTTTCATCAAGTGTAATATCACTCAGCCCCATCTCGCGCAGTTTCTTCTCGAGATACTGTGCGAAAATCATCTGACCGGGAGTCGACGGCGTGAGATTGGTAAGCTCGTCGCTCTGAGTGTCAAACTTCACATATTCTAAAAATCGTGAGGTAACGTCCATGGTAAAAATTCTTGGATAAGAAGTTTATGTAAAAAATTACGGCGCAAATTTACGAATTTTTCCTGAATGCGCCGTAATTTTTACCAATTCATTTATCAGACAATTACTTTTTTAGAGTCATCTCCACGTGAAGCCATGTATCGGGCCACTATATCATCGATCGAGATGTCGAGCAGCTCCATTTCCCTGAAAAGTTCCTGAAGCGTCGTATCATAGAAGTCGGCGCGCCGTGCTTCGTTGACTCTCTCGGCGGCGTCGGCTGCAAGGAAGAACCCCATGCCGCGCTTGGGAAAGATTATCTGCTCATCCTGAAGAAATTCATACGCCTTCAGTACCGTGTGGGAATTTACAGCCAGCGTGGCCGCAAGCTCCCTCACCGAGGGCACCCGGAGCTCGGGTTTCCACTCGCCCGATAGTATCAGCGTGAAGCAGTAGTCTACGATCTGGCGGTAGATAGGTTTTCTATTATTAAAATCCATAGGCAAATCGTATTTTTTTACACCTGACGGTGGCATATCTTACGCCATGTCAGCACCACGCAGATTATACCGATCACTACCATTATACTCTGATAGCTCATGAGCCACGTTGTGATTTCGCTCATTATACCGGAGCTCAAAGCATTGTCCACAGCCTCGTCATCCTTGATTCTTTCAAAAAATTCCCTTGTGGTCTGATTGTAGATCAGATATACGAGACCTATGATTCCGGCTATGATACCACTTATCATAGGCACAACTATTGTGGCGAGTATACTCTTGAGTATCTTGTTGTTACGGCTTATTGTCACTACATAGAGCACAATGCCGGTCATCCAGAAATAGCCGGTAAGTTTATACAGCCAGAGAGACCAACCGGGGAAAAGATCATCCCATGCCATGCTCTCAATGGCATTATTGTCAAACCCGTTACTGAGCAAATCTATCTCATAATCGGGTATCAGATGCGCTATGAGTGCGAAAACCGAGGTTACGACCACGATAAAAACGGGTACTAACACGAGCGAATACACTATGACAAAAAGCGCCTTTTCATCACCACGCGCGGGAATCAGCGTGTTCAAGGCTTCATCATCATAGCGGGAGAAAGCTAAGGGCGCGAGATAGAACATATATGCGAAACCAAACTGACAAATCCCCCACACCATCATGAACATACCGCTGAACCAATACGGCATTTGCGAGAGGACTCCGGCTATAAAATATACCGTGATGATTATGAGATATATCAGAAGCTGTTTCTTGATTGCCGGCATATAATAGCGGGCGAGAAGCGACATGCGCTCCCATGAGAAACTGTTGTCTTGTATCATAGCTGAGGATTGTTTAGTATTGATATGATGAAAGGAGCTGCCGTAGAGAAAAGCGACGAATACAGCAACCGGAAATCCACTTCGGTATAGTCATCGTCGCGGTTTACGGCTATAGCGTGATAGAGTCCCATTTCCTGCTCCACGTAGAGCACGTCATCGGGCCGTTCGATAGTAGTGATGAACTTGAGTTTGCGTGCGATGTTTTCAGTCTTGTCGCATAGAATCACCCTGCCGTGATGCATGATTATCACGCCGTCAAACAGTTGCTCCAGATCGCTTACCGTATGTGTGGAGACTATCACGGTGGACTCGTCGGTCATGGTGCGGGCCATCATGGCACGCAGTCGATGACGCGACTGAATGTCGAGACCGTTGGCAGGTTCGTCAAGAAACAGATTGTCCACACCAAGCGCCATGACATAGGCCAATACCGATTTATGGCGGGTACCAAACGAGAGAGTCCTCATCATTTCATTTCCCGTCAGGCCGAAATCGGTGAGATTATCGGAAAACGCATCAGGATTGTATCTTTTGTAAAACGGCGAATGCAACCCGGCAAACTGTCGCACCGTGTCGGCCGGTATATCCATCGATTCCGACAGGAAAAAGAGGTTGCCCAGCGTGGCGGGATTACGGTTCACTACATTGTCACCGTCGATTGTCACCGTTCCGTTGGTGGGATAAAGCAGTCCCGACAGGATATGGAGCAGAGTGGTTTTACCGGCTCCGTTTTCTCCAAGCATCAGGTACAGACCCGGCCCCACGGTAAACGACGAGTCCACCACGGCTTCGGCTCCGTTATCGTATACGTAAGAGAGATTTCTTGCTGTTATCATGATCTATATTTGGTTTATTTTACTGGTGTAACGTCAAATCCGAGTTTCTGAAGGCCTTTCAGAATTCCTTTTTCACCGGGTATATGACCGGCGCCTATCACTATAAGCAGCGAGGCGGCCGGCAGCATTCCGGCAAGCACCCGCAGCCAGTCGGCATTACGGCTGTGAATGAGACGGTCGGTCTGCACGGCATCCATCGAGTTGTCTTCCTCGATTATCGACAGTATTTCATTGAGGTCACCGTGGAGGTAGGCTTCAAATATACGTCGGGACGTGGATTTCATTTCAGCATCGTGGTTTACGCCCCACATGAGCGACTGAGCCTGTTCCATTATGTCACCGCCAAAAAGAGCCTTGCATTGATCCTCGACAGTCTCGAGACCCGTCACGGTTTTTCCGGCCTCAAGCGCCTTGGCCTGTATCATCACATCTACCGGGTTGCTTACATTACCGGTCATTTCAGCGGCCCGGCCTAACTCGATAAGCATACCGGCGAAAGCGGGACGCATTCCTTCTAATTGTGCCAAGGCTGCACCGCCCGTGTATTTGTCAAGAACCGCACGGAGCGAATCGAGTTGCACCGGTGTAAGCACTCTCGACAGAGTGCTGTCGGCCGGTGCCGCTGCGAGTCGGGCCATGATCATCTGCCCTTCAATACTCGTTGTCGTCCTGAAGTCAAGCTCCCCTGCTACGCCGTCCACCTTTCCTATCACATCATTGACTCCGGTAATGGAATCAACCACAGTATAGTCGGCGAGATGATACGTACCAAGCAGATACGAAACCGGGGTATCGGCATCAGGCCGTGAGATTTTCCACAGCAGCTGAGCCGAAGCAGTGAATGTCACTGTAACCGACAAAGCAAGAAGAATGAAGAGTTTTTTCATCGCTTTATATTATTTGATGTTGACTTGTGATTCAGTGTTGAGGTGTTGTACATATCTAACACACCGCAAAGGTATAATCAATTTTTGAATTGCCAAAACTTTTTCAAAAAATCTTTTCAAAAAACTTATCATAATTTTTTATGCTGATTTAAGAAGGTTTAAAGTAACACATTGACGGAGTACGAAAAAAAATTCCTAAATTTGCATTTTAAAGAGATTACTGCAAAATGACCGATAATAACCTCAACAATACTGATAACACCGCACAGCCTAAGGCACCGCAGAAGAAAATCTGGGGCAAGATCATCATCGCGCTCTGGATAGCTCTCGGGGTGTCGGTGGCATCACTGCTCTCATTTCTGTTTTTAGTTTACAACGGAGTGATAGGCTACATGCCACCCGTGGAAGAACTTCAGAATCCCACCGACCGATTCGCTTCGGTGCTCTACTCGGCCGACGGTGAGGAGATAGGACGATATTTCAAGGGTACGGGCAATCGCGTGTATGCCGACTATGACGAGATATCACCTTATGTGGTTGACGCGCTCATATCCACTGAAGATGTGAGATTTGAAGATCATTCCGGCATAGACCTGCGCGGACTTGGACGTGTGCTTTTCAAGACCATACTGATGGGCAACAAGAATGCCGGAGGCGGCTCGACGATCACCCAGCAGCTTGCAAAGCAGTTGTATTCCCCCGGCACGAGCGGCCTGATGTCGCGCGCCATGCAGAAGCCTATCGAATGGATGATAGCCGTGAAACTCGAGCGCTATTACTCCAAGGACGAGATTCTTAAGATGTATCTCAATCAGTTTGACTTCCTCTACAATGCCGTAGGTATCAAGAGCGCCGCTTACGTCTATTTCGGCAAGGAAGCCAAAGATCTCAACATCGAGGAAGCTGCCACACTCGTGGGAATGGTAAAAAATCCTGCGTTCTACAATCCCGTGCGCCAGCCCGAGCGCACGCTCAACCGCCGCAATACAGTTATCCGACAGATGGAGAAGGCCGGTCGCATCACCTCGGCCGAAGCCGACAGTATATGCGCTTTGCCCATGAAACTTAATTTCCACCGCGTAGATACAAAAGACGGAATCGCGCCTTATTTCCGCGAGCAGGTGCGCCAGATGCTTCAGGCCAAGAAACCTGTTGCATCCAACTACCGCGACTGGGAGCGGCAGAAGTATGTCGACGATTCCATAGCATGGGAGACCAACCGCCTTTACGGATGGATAGAGAAAAATCCCAAGCCCGACGGTTCGAAATATGATATATACAACGACGGACTGAAGATATACACCACTATAGATTCCCGCATGCAGAAGTATGCCGAGGAGGCTGTGGCCGAACATCTGGGCGGATATCTCCAGAACGCATTTTTCCGTGAGAAGCGCAACACCAAGGGTGCGCCCTACACCACCAACCGCACCGAATTATCGGAAATACGCCTGAACCACCTGATACGCAACGCGATGAAGAATACCGACCGCTACCGCACTATGGTAAAGGGTGGCGCGTCGCGCGAGGAAATCGACCGCGCTTTCAATACCCCACGCGAGATGAAGGTGTTCTCTTACTCGGGCTCGATCGACACGGTGATGACACCGCTCGACTCGGTGCTCTATCACAAGCACTTCCTTCGCACCGGCTTCATGGCAATGAACCCGCTCAACGGTCATGTGCAGGCCTACGTGGGAGGTCCGAATTTCTCATATTTCCAATATGATATGGTATCGACCGGACGCCGCCAGATTGGTTCGACAGGCAAACCGTTCCTCTACACCTATGCCATGGAGGAAGGCTTTACACCTTGCGACGAGTTTCTTAACGAACAGCCCGTGCTCACCGATGAGGCGGGAAACGTATGGGCGCCGCGCAATTCCGGCTCGGCCCGCGTGGGCGAGATGGTCGATCTCCGATGGGCGCTTACCAACTCCAACAACTGGATTTCAGCCCGACTCATAAGCCAGCTCTCCCCCGCTTCGCTCGTGCGCACGATGCATAATTTCGGTATCACAGCCGATCTGCCGGCCGTGATGTCGCTCTGTCTCGGCCCGGCCGATGTATCGGTGAAGGAAATGGTTACGGCTTACTCGGCTTTTGCCAACAACGGAATGCGTGTCGACCCGATATTTGTAACCGCGATAGCCGACAACAACGGGAATATCATCGATGACAATTTCACCCCCGTCCACACCGAGGTCATAAGCGAAAAAGCCTATTACCGAATACTGTCGATGCTGCTCAACGTAGTCAACGAGGGTACGGCTCACCGCGTCCGCTCCCGCTACGGCCTCACTGCCGAGATGGGCGGCAAGACGGGTACTACCAACTTCAACGCCGACGGATGGTTCATGGGATTCACTCCTCAGCTCGTGACCGGAACATGGGTGGGTGGCGACGAGCGCTTCATCCACTTCAACTCCATGGCCAACGGTCAGGGAGCTGCCATGGCTCTTCCCATCTACGGTCTTTTCATGAAAAAAGTATATGCCGACAAGTCGCTGCCGTTCTCGGAAAGCGCCCGGTTTAATTTCCCTGCATCGATCAACCTGTGTGAGAAAGATTACTTCGGAGCCGTGGGCGAGGAAACTCCCGAACCTACGGTGGAGGAAGAATCTATCGAAGGCGTGTTTGACTAATTTTTAATTATCAAAAATATATCTTTTATGGCAACCAAACCTTTTAAGTATCAGCCTATGTTTCCCCTCGGGCCCGATACTACGGAATATTATCTTCTCACGAAGGACTACGTAAAGGTAGAGAACTGGGGCGGTCACGAGTTTCTGGTAGTTGACCCCGAAGCTCTGCGTGTTCTTGCCCGTCAGGCTACCCACGACAACGCTTTCATGCTCCGTCGCGAGCATAATGAGATGGTGGCAAAGATTCTCAGCGATCCCGAAGCGAGCGAAAACGACAAATTCGTAGCTCTCACCATGCTCCGCAACGCCGAAATCGCAGCCAAGGGCGCTCTACCTTTCTGTCAGGATACGGGTACGGCTATATGCCACGGCGAAAAGGGCCAGCGGGTATATACTGGATGTGACGATGAGGAGATGATAAGCCACGGTGTATACGACACATATACTACCGATAATCTCCGCTACAGCCAGAACGCACCCCTCAATATGTATGACGAGGTCAACACAGGCTGCAATCTTCCGGCACAGATAGATCTTCACGCCACCGAGGGCGATGAATATCACTTCCTGTTTGTAGCCAAAGGTGGTGGCTCGGCCAACAAGACTTACCTCTATCAGGAGACCAAAGCGATAATCAATCCCAAGACCCTTGTGCCTTTCCTCGTTGAGAAAATGAAGTCGCTTGGCACGGCTGCATGTCCTCCCTATCATATCGCCATAGTGGTAGGCGGTACTTCGGCTGAGATGAATCTCGCTACCGTCAAGAAGGCTTCGGTAAAATATTACGACTCACTGCCCGATCACGGCAACGAACTCGGTCACGCTTTCCGCGACCATGAACTTGAGCGTCAGCTCAAGGAAGAGACAGAGAAGATAGGCTACGGCGCTCAGTTTGGCGGTAAATATTTCGCCCACGATATACGCGTGATCCGTCTCCCCCGCCACGGCGCATCATGCCCCATAGGCATAGGCGTGTCATGCTCGGCCGACCGCAACATCAAGGCCAAAATCAACCGCGAAGGTCTCTGGATCGAGAAACTTGACTCCAATCCCGGCGAACTCATTCCCGAAGAATTCCGCAAGGCCGGTGAGGGCGAGGTAGTGAAAATCGACCTCAACCGTCCCATGAAGGAAATTCAGGAAGAACTCACGAAATATCCCGTATCGACCCGTCTGTCGCTCAACGGCACCATCATAGTAGCCCGTGACATTGCTCACGCCAAGATCAAGGAACGTATTGACCGCGGCGAGCCCATGCCTCAGTATCTCAAGGATCACCCCGTATACTATGCAGGTCCGGCAAAGACTCCCGAAGGCATGCCTTCAGGTTCGTTCGGCCCCACTACGGCAGGCCGCATGGATCCCTACGTAGAGCCCTTCCAGTCGCTCGGCGGGTCACTGGTGATGATCGCCAAGGGTAACCGCAGCAAGCAGGTCACCGATGCATGCAAGGCTCACGGCGGCTTCTATCTCGGCTCGATAGGTGGCCCTGCCGCTATCCTCGCCAAGGATTCCATTAAGAAAGTGGAACTCCTCGAGTATCCTGAATTAGGCATGGAGGCCGTGTGGAAAATCGAGGTCGAGAATTTCCCCGCATTCATTCTCGTGGATGACAAGGGCAATGACTTCTTCACCATGATTTCTGAAAAATGCAATGCCTGCGGACTTAAATAAGATTGCGTGA
>JAIDUB010000106.1 GCA_029060405.1 Duncaniella sp.
ACAGACTCGAGCACCATAAAATCAGTGCTCGAGCCTTGATTTTTTGCCATCTTCAAGTTTTATCGGACAGCAATATTTTGAAATAGCATATTTTGACCCCCCCGCCGCCATGACAAAATTATCAATTCTTTTCCCAGAGATACAGGCGGTCGCTGGGGCGGATTTTCTGCGGAACGCGTATCGAGAAATGCTCGCCGCGCTTCACTGTGTCGACCGGCTTAAGATCCACGCGCATCTCGTCGAGGGTGAGTATGATGGCGCCGGTTGTAGGGCCGGTGATTACGATTTCGTCGCCGAGGTGCAGCTCGCCGTTTTCCATCACAAACTCGCCCACGCCTATATTGGGGAAATATCTCACGCCTTTGGCGGCGTAGCGCTTGGTGCGGGTGGCCGATGATCCGTATTTCGCCGACCATTCGCCCAGCCGTTGCCCGAGATAATAGCCGTTCCAGTAGCCGCGGTTGAATATCTTGTCGAGTTCTTCGTCCCAGCGGGCAATGGCCTCGGGTGTATACGTGCCGTCGATTATGGCGTTGATTGCAGCCGAGTAGGCTTCCACCACCACTTTCACATACTCAGGCCCGCGTGCGCGTCCCTCAATCTTGAACACCGTCACGCCCGCGTCGATCATCTTGTTGAGGAAGTGGATGGTCTTGAGATCTTTGGGCGACATGATATACTTGTTTTCGATGTCGAGTTGGTCGCCCGTCTCGCGGTCGGTCACGGTATAGGAGCGGCGGCATATCTGGGTGCATGCGCCGCGGTTGGCGCTCGAGTTCATCTCGTGGAGCGAAAGGTAGCATTTCCCTGACACGGCCATGCACAGCGCGCCGTGGCAGAACATCTCGATGCGCACCTGCCGTCCCGACGGACCGGTGATGTTTTCCTCGACTATGGCGCGGTGTATCGCCGCCACCTGCTCCATGTTGAGCTCTCGGGCGAGTACCACCACGTCGGCATAGCGGGCGTAGAATCTCACGGCCTCGGTGTTGCTTATGTTGCACTGGGTGGAGATGTGCACTTCCACGCCGCGCGATCGGGCATACTCTATCGCCGCTATGTCGCTGGCGATTATGGCCGAGATCTCACTCTGCGCCACGGCGTCGATAATGGCGCGGGCGGCTGCCATGTCGTCGTCGTAGAGTATGGTGTTGACGGTAAGATATGACTTCACTCCGGCCTCATTGCATATCGAGGCTATGCGGTGGAGATCGTCGAGGGTGAAGTTGACGCTTGAGCGGGAGCGCATGTTGAGCCCTTCCACTCCGAAGTAAATGGCGTCGGCACCGGCATCGATGGCGGCATGAAGCGACTCATAGCTGCCCACCGGAGCCATTATTTCAAAGTCCTTGCGTGTCATGTCGTTATGGTCAGCGTGTGGGAAGTGGCATGGTGTTGGCGTCGGCGGCCTGCGGTTGTACGCGGGCAAGGCGGTCTACGAGCTTGTCGAGGTCGATGGTGCCCGAAGCCGCGGCTTTCTTGAGCTCGCGTGCTATCGAGCCGCGTGTGGGGCCGGTCTTGGCGCGCCACATAAGCTCGAGTGCCTTGCGGGCGCGGGAGTTGGTGCATGTGCCGGCGGCGAAATACTCGTTTCCGGCTATTGCGTCGACGTCACCTTCGGCAAATGCGTTCATGAGCGCGTTGCCTGCGGGCGACGAGAGGTTGGCCACCACCCACTGGCGGTTATTGTTGAGATAATCGGCGTCCGCACCGAGTGTGGAAACCGGAGCGGGCGCTTCGCCGGCATTTTCCGTGGCGGGTGCCGTCACGCTGTCGGTATTCTCTACGGTGGCGGGAAGATCGTCGGCACTTTCGCCCACGGTCTTGCCAAGCGGGATGAAGAATACCAGCACCACCACGAGCACCACTATCGCCGCTGCCACGGCAAGGATGCGTATGCGGCGCGACGAGCCCTGCTTCACGTTATTCTCGGCTTCCTTGATTTCCTCGGCCGGATCATCGGTGGCAACCACGGGCACGGTGGTGTCGATTTCGGCTTCAGGCTCGGGTTCGGGGTTCTCGTCGGCGATGTTTTCAAATACCGGAGCCGAAGGCTGGGGGGCGCTTTCCTCTCGAAGGGGAGCTGCCGCCGCCTCTCTCACGGGAGCTGCTCCCGCGCTTACGTCGACGGTATAGATCTCGCTCGTATCGTCGGGATCCTGATTCACGGTGCGGTGGGCGCGGTGACCGTGGAAACGGCCTGCGCGCAGACTGGTGTATTCAGGCGTGTTCTTTTCTATCGATATTATCTGCTCCACCACGCGGCCGTCGCCGAAGTCGAGGCGCAGTGTCACACCCTGCTCCACCGGGTCGAGCTCGAGCACGAGATTGTCGGCTTCGAGAAGCTCCGAAGTGGATTTCTCGATCTTGAGAGGGCTGAAACCGTTGGAAGCGGCCTTGATCTCCACGGTGGCATATTCGGTGAGATCCTTTTCGGTAAACTCCACGTAAGGCTCCATGGTGTTGACGGGGCGGCCGTTGATGGCTATGGTGTAGCCGGTGACCGATCCGCCCTTCGACGAGCACACCTCCACGGGCACGCGACGGGTGAAGCGCACGCCGCACTCGCGGGCGTCGCGCACTCTTATCGTCGACCCGTCGAGCCTGATGAACGCCGACGGATTGCCCACGGTGATAGTCTCGGTGCGGGGGCTGAAGCCGGGTCGCGTGTAAGTGATGGTCACACGTTCGCCGCTGTAGGCTGTGTCGCGGAGCAGCTCCACATCGGCCGGCGCGAGTATGGTGTAAAGCTTGCGTATCGGTGAGGTGATGCGGGGCATTTTGGTGCCGGGACGGAGCGAGGCCGACGCCGGTACCACTATTATGCAGCGGTAGGAGTCATAATCGGGTTGCGCGGGAAACGAGAATATTCCGGCCAGTTCCGAGCTGGAGATGTAGGTGCGATAGGCCGCGTCGCGCATGGGTGTGTCGGCCGGTACCGGACGGTAAGCCCACGATTGCAGACGCATCGGGTCGGCCGGGACACCTGCCGCTGTAATGGCGCGGTCTATGGCCTGACAGGATGTATCGCCATCTTCCACGAGAGCCTTTTTAAGCTCCGAGAGCAGGGCGATAACCTGCTTGCCTGTGAGAGCGCAACCGGCGTCGACGAATAGCGATATCATGTAATATCCGTCGGCCGGACGGAGCACGTTGCGGGTTATGAGCGAGAAACATCTTCCCGCTTCCCACTGCTGGAGCACGTAGCACTCCGTAGCGTTAAGAAACCGCTTGATAGCTGCGGCGGGAGCTACAAGCTGACGCTCCCAGGCGGGGGCTTCGCCGTCGGGATAGTTGAGCACTGTGCGGGTCACTGAGTCGGCCTCAACGCGCAAGGCTATATGAAGGTAATTGCAGACTGACATTAGCTATCTATAATTTTCCGCAAAGGTAAGAAATTTTTTTTGGTTTTAGGGATTAGGTTTTAGGTTTTAGGGATTAGGTTTTAGGGGAGAGGTTTTGGGGGAGAGGT
>JAIDUB010000107.1 GCA_029060405.1 Duncaniella sp.
ACCGCATACTGCACACCCATCGATCTTTCCGGCCGCAAGACAACATTTGGCGACGGTCATGCCAATAATCCCGTGCTTACCGCTGCTGAAGCTGCCGCCAACTCTTATGAAACAGTAATGGGTGGTGACGACGACTGGGATCCCGCTTCCCTCGCCGAGCAGGCCGCTGCTCCCTCAGGAGTTGTACTCAACGGTAATACTCTCAAGTGGAACAACGACGACTACTGCCTCCTCTGGGCTGTTGTCAAGAACGGCAAGGTCGTTGACTTCACCACTGAACCCGTATATCTCGTTGATGACGCCAATGCCAAGTGGGGCGTGCGTGCCGCCAATGAAATGGGTGGTCTTAGCGAAGTTACTCTCGCTAATGCCGGCGAATCCGGCATCGACGCTGTCACCGCTGCTTCTCCTGTAGTGTCAACCGTTTACTACAATCTCGAAGGCAAGCGTGTAAGCGCATCGTTCAAGGGCTTTGTAATCAAAGTCGACACTCTCAACGACGGCTCTACCGTAGCAACCAAGACTATCAACGAATAATCTTTGATTTTCGACACTTTCAATCCCTCTTTCATACCCCGATGTGTGAAAGAGGGATTTTTGCTAAATCTATCAAAATGAAAATATCCAAGACACTCACCCTTCTCTCAATATCAGCTGCCGCCGTCACCGCCTCGGGCTCGCCGCTCGAGCTCCGGTACAATTCCCCTGCCTCGACGTGGGTGGAGGCGCTACCGATAGGAAACTCGCGTCTTGCAGCGATGGTTTACGGTGGAACTGTTGATGACAATCTGCAACTCAATCAGGAGACATTCTGGAGCGGAGGTCCATACTCCAACAACTCCACCGAAGGACTTCCGAGGCTCGAAGAAATCAGGAAACTGATATTCGACGGCAAAGAGGACAAGGCTCAGGAACTGATCGACAGCGTGTATTTCACCGGACAACACGGTATGCGCTACCTGCCTTTTGGAAATCTCAAGATGCACTTCGATTTCAAGGGTACTCCCGAGGACTATCTGCGCACCTTGAATCTCAATGATGCGGTTGCCACCACCTCATTTACCGCAGGTGGTGTGAAATATGAACGTACAGCTTTCGCCTCGCTGGCCGATAATGTGATAGTGCTTCACTTCACGGCTTCACGTCCCAAGTCTGTTTCCTTTGATCTCAATTATGAATCACCGCTCATCTCGTCGATCGAAGCGTCAGGCAACAGTATCACCGTGAAGCTTCATGGCGACGAGCACGAAGGTATACCCTCGGCTATCAACGCCGAATGCCGAGTTACGGTAGTGGCCGACGGTAAGGTACGCACCCAAGGCGACGGGCTGAAAGTGCACAATGCCACCACCGCCACCGTATATATCACCGGCTCGACCAATTACCTTAATTATTATGATGTATCGGCAAGTCCGGCTGCAAGAGTGGAACGCAACATGTCGTCGGCTCTTAAAGTAAGTTATGAAAAACTTCTGGAAAAGCACATTAAGAAATACCGTTCGCAATTTGACCGCGTAAGTCTTACTCTGCCTTCTAAATCCGCACCGGAGACCGACACCCGCTCACGCATCGAAAGTTTCGGTGAAGATAATGATCCCGCACTCGTGGCATTACTTTTTCAGTATGGTCGCTATCTTCTCATCTGCTCCTCACAGCCCGGTACCCAGCCTGCAAACCTGCAGGGAAAGTGGAGTGAAAAACTCACTCCGGCATGGGACGGCAAGTATACGATCAACATCAATACCGAGATGAACTACTGGCCGGCTGAAGTCACGGCTCTCCCCGAGACCGCACATCCGCTGTTCGATATGATTGAGGATCTGTCGGTGACAGGGCGCGAGACCGCCCGCACTCTTTACGATGCCAAAGGCTGGGTCGCTCACCACAATACTGACCTTTGGCGAATAGCCGGTCCGGTTGATAAAGCACGATACGGTATGTGGCCTAATGGAGGGGCATGGCTTGCAACTCATCTGTGGCAACACTATCTCTTTGATCCTGATATAGATTTCCTCATACGTTACTATCCTGCAATAAGAGGGACAGCCGATTTCTACATGAGTCATCTTACCGAACACCCCACCGAAGGCTGGCTCGTTACCGCTCCGTCAATGTCTCCCGAACACGGGTATGGGAAATCTGCTATCACCGCAGGTTGCACCATGGACAATCAGATTGCATTTGATGCCCTCAATAACACTCTTCTTGCCGCGCAGATACTCGGGTGTGAAAGCATTTCATATCTCGATTCTCTCCGTGCCACAATCGATCGGTTGCCTCCCATGCAGGTAGGACGCCACGGCCAGTTGCAGGAATGGACAGTGGATGCCGATGATCCGGCTGACCGTCACCGCCACGTGAGTCATCTTTACGGGCTGTATCCGTCCAATCAGATTTCACCCCGCACCACTCCGCTGGCTTTCAATGCTGCCTCAACCACCCTCAACCAGCGCGGCGATATGGCTACCGGATGGAGCATCGGCTGGAAAATCAATCTTTGGGCTCGACTGCTTGACGGAGACCACGCTTACAAGATCATAAGAAATCTCGTCAGCATACTTCCTGATGACAGTCTTACAAAGCAATACCCGAAAGGACGCCTCTACCCTAACCTTTTTGACGCTCATCCGCCGTTTCAGATCGACGGTAATTTCGGCCTGACAGCCGGTGTGGCCGAGATGCTTCTTCAAAGTCACGACGGTGCGGTTCAACTGCTGCCCGCCTTACCTGAGGTATGGAACGAAGGAGAAGTCAAAGGCCTTCGTGCGCGCGGTGGCTTCACGGTAGATATGGCATGGAATGACGGAACGTTATCAACCGCTTCCATCACATCCAAGTCGGGAGGCGTTCTCCGCCTGCGTTCTTATGTCCCTCTGAAAGGCGACGGATTAAAGGCCGCACATGGCGAATGTCCCAATCCACTGAATGCCGCTCCCGCTATGAAGCCAGTAAAAGTATCGCCCGAGGCCACGCCGGTATCAGCATCTCTGCGCAAGGTGTATGAATATGATGTTGAGACTGTACCGGGACAGGTCATAACCGTAAGTGCTGAATTATGAGAAAGCTGTTCCCTGCATTTTTCGCACTGCTCCTCGCCCTGCCTTGCGCAGGGCAGGAGGCTGTACCGCGAGATACTTCATTTACTCTGCATTCGGCTTATAAAAAGATCGAGCGAAAATATCCATATGCCCGCCCCGTATCGCAATCCATCCCTGAAGGAGTAACGAAGATCGCCGACGTTGTATACCGGCATTTCGATTCCACGCAATTCGGGCCGCGTGATCTGCATTTCGATATATTCCGAGCCGACACAGTCGAAGGGTTGCGTCCGGCCGTGTTGATGATTCACGGAGGAGGATGGAACTCCGGCGACCGTTCACTGCAATATCCCCTCGCCGCAGCTCTCGCTAAGCGTGGATACGTAGCTGTTCCGGTCGAGTATCGTCTCACTCCCGAATCACGCTATCCGGCAGGTCTTCATGATATCAAGGCGGCGGTTAGATGGGTTCACGAAAACGGCACGGCCTACGGTATCGACACCACTCGCATTGCGCTTTCGGGATGCTCGGCCGGTGGACAACTCGCCGCCCTTGCCGGCATAACCAATGGCTCGATGCGCCACGAGGGTCCGTTGGATTCTGATGAAACACCTTCGCATGTAAGTGCGGTAGTGTGTATCGACGGCATTACTACGTTTGTTTCCGACTATAATATCTCCGATGTATACGAGCGACGTGAAAAGCATAACGGGCAGCTGCCTGTCAATGCCCTGTGGCTCGGCGGCATGCCTGATGAAGCCGATGAAAACTGGCAGGAAGCATCGGCCATCAACTGGGTTACACCGGCTTCAGCACCGGTGTGCTTCATCAACAGTGACCTGCCCCGCTACCGCGACGGGCGCGACGAAATCCGCCCTCTGCTCGACCAAGCCGGTGTACATACAGAGATTCATTCCGTAAATTCTCCTATCCATCCATTCTGGTTGTTTTACCCGTGGTATAGCTCCACTGTAACACATGCCGCTGATTTTCTTGACAGAGTTTTGAAAAAATAATATTCGGCTCTTTATATCGGGATTGTGAAATTATGCTTATATTTGTATAGCAATTCACAATCCCGATTATTTTATGAAACTGCGATACATCCCCCTGCTTGTCGGCTCGGCATTGGCCATGCTTGTCGGCTCATGCCGCACTCAGTCGGTCGCTCCTTCAGCCACCTCTCATCCTCATCTTGTAATCCTGCACACCAACGATACACATTCTCAGATCGAACCTGACCGTCATGATCTCGGCGGCATAGTGCGTAGAAAAGTACTTGTTGACAGTGTGCGCGCCTCGCGGCCCGATGTATTGCTCATCGACGCAGGTGATGCCGTACAGGGTTCGCTATACTATACCCTGTTTGACGGCGAGGTGGAGCGAGTGCTTATGAACGCTATGGGTTACGACATCCGTATCCTCGGCAACCACGAATTTGACAAAGGTCTGCCGCTGCTCGCAAAGGAATGGAAACAGATTACCGGCACACGACTTTCGACAAACTATGATTTTACCGGCACTCCGCTCGACGGCATTTTCGTAACCTCGGAAATTAGAGACATCGATGGTCACAAAATTGGCTTTATAGGAATAAATCTCGACCCGCACGGCATAGTTTTCGATCACAACTATACGGGCATCACTTACTCTCCGGCTATCGAGTCAGCCAACGCCGAGGCCGCGCGTCTGCGTCAAAACGGCGCTGAAATGGTAATTGCCGTCACTCATATAGGTTATGAAGAAGATGATCCGGCGCGCCCCGATGATATCGATCTTGCCAAAGCTTCATCGGATATCGATATAATCATAGGCGGTCATTCTCATACGGTAGTTACCCCGTCAGCCGATCCGTCGGCTCCCGCATCAGTGTTGCTCAACAGCAAATCGCAACCTGTCACCGTGGTACAGACCGGTTCCACAGGAACTTATCTCGGGCATATTGACATCGACCTTGTTACGAAAAGCGTCATTCCCTCTCTTATAAAGGTCGACAGCAGGCTTGACGACCGAACCGATGCAGAATTTGCCGCTCTTATCACACCATACCGTCATGGTGTGGACTCGGTGAGGTCTCTTGTGATAGGCAAAACCGATTACACGATGCTTCGGAAATCAGCCGAACTTCTCAATTTCTTCAGCGATTATGTTAAACGTCAGGCTTCAGAATATTTACCCGGCCGCAACATTGATCTCTCGATAATGAATAAAGGTGGCCTGCGGGCTGATCTGCCGGCCGGTGCCATCACACGCGGATCGATAATTGACATCGCTCCATTCGATAACAGTATAGTCGTCATGGAAATATCGGGTAAAGACCTTCTTGACAATTTCAAGGTCATGGCTATGCAGGAAGGTCAAGGAGTGAGTGAGAACGTAAGAGCGACTTTCGACCCCTCCACTCATGAAGTAATCGAAGCGACCGTAGACGGCCTTCCCATCGATCCTGAAAAGTCATATACACTTGCTACCATCGACTATCTGGCACTCGGAGGCGATTACATGGAACCGCTTAAAAACGGTAAAATAATCGCACGCAGTCCCGGGTTGCTTCATCAGTCGCTATCCGATGCCATCACTGCGGGCAAGGTAGATGATCTTCTGGCCTCACCGAGCACCACTGTCAGATTTGCCGGCGCAAAATGACATATTGTCAGTTATACAATAATTTTTTACCCCTAAAAAAATATTAAACAGCCATCAACATATCCGGCACGATATTTGTTAAAATGATGTAAACAGAATAAAAATTTTAACAAACATCTACCAGATATGAATTTCAACAACTTTACGATTAAATCGCAGGAAGCGTTGCAGAAAGCCATCGAGCTTACGCGCAACGCCGGCAATCAGGCTATAGAGCCTGTACACCTGCTGAAGGCCGTGATGACTGAAGGAGAGTCGCTCATTAGCTTCATCTTCTCCAAAATCGGGGCCAACGCCCAAGCCGTGATGCGACAGGTCGACGCAAAGATAGCCGCCGAGCCTAAGGTATCGGGCGGCGAACCCTACCTCTCGCGAACCTCCAACGATGTGCTTCAGCGAGCTGTAGACATAGCCAAGAAACAGGGTGACGAGTATGTGACTCTCGAAGCTCTGCTTATGGCGATATTTGCGGTCAATTCCCCCGCCTCTGCCATCCTCAAGGATGCGGGCCTGACTGAAAAGGAACTTGAAGGAGCCGTTGCCGAGCTCCGCAAAGGTAAGAAAGCTACTGACCAGAGTGCCGAGGATACATATCAGGCACTTTCAAAATACGCTATCAATCTTAATGAACGCGCCCGAGAAGGCAAGCTCGACCCGGTGATAGGTCGTGACGACGAAATCCGTCGCGTGCTTCAGATTCTTAGCCGACGCACCAAGAATAACCCGATGCTCATAGGAGAACCGGGTACCGGTAAGACCGCTATAGCCGAAGGTCTTGCCCAGCGTATCGTGCGCGGCGACGTACCTGAAAATCTTCGCTCCAAGCAGATTTTCTCACTCGATATGGGAGCGCTGGTAGCAGGTGCCAAATATAAAGGTGAATTTGAGGAACGACTCAAAGCCATCGTAAATGAAGTTACGGCTTCCGATGGTGAGATCATCCTCTTCATCGATGAAATCCACACTCTTGTGGGTGCCGGTAAAGGTGAAGGAGCTATGGATGCAGCAAATATCCTCAAGCCCGCCCTCGCCCGCGGCGAACTCCGCAGCATCGGTGCCACTACCCTCGACGAGTATCAGAAGTATTTTGAAAAAGACAAAGCTCTTGAACGCCGCTTTCAGAAAGTGATGGTCAACGAACCTGACGAGGCTGCGGCCATCGCTATTCTCCGCGGTCTTAAAGAGAGATATGAGAACCATCACCACGTGCGCATCCGCGACGAAGCTATTATCGCTGCCGTAACGCTTTCGGAGCGTTATATCACCGATCGTTTCCTCCCCGACAAGGCTATCGACCTTATCGACGAGGCCGCTTCAAAACTTCGTCTTGAAATGGATTCAGTGCCTCAGGCTCTCGACGAAATCTCACGACTCATAGCACAGAAAGAAATCGAGCGCGAGGCTATCAAGCGTGAGGGTGATACTGAAAAGGTAAAGACTCTTGAAAAGGAGCTTGCTGACCTCCGCGATCAGGAAAAGGAATTCACCGCCCGCTGGAAAGCCGAAAAAGACCTTATCGACAAAGTTCAGCAAAACAAGATCGATATCGAGCAACTTAATTTTGAGGCTGACCGTGCCGAGCGCGAAGGTGACTACGCCAAGGTTGCCGAGATACGCTACTCACGCATCCGTGCAAAAGAGGATGAAAATGCTACCATACAGGAGCAGCTCAAGATGATGCAGGGTGAGAAATCGCTCATCAAGGAGGAAGTTGACTCCGAAGACATTGCCGATGTGGTATCCCGCTGGACCGGTATTCCTGTCAACAAGATGGTACAGAGTGAGAAAGAAAAACTTCTCCACCTCGAGGCCGAGCTTCACAACCGAGTCGTAGGTCAGAACGATGCGATCGCCGCCATAGCTGACGCAGTACGTCGCAGCCGTGCCGGTCTTAACGACCCCAAACGCCCTATCGGTTCTTTCATATTCTTGGGTACTACCGGTGTAGGTAAGACCGAGCTTGCCAAGGCTCTTGCCGAATACCTTTTTGACGACGAGAACATGATGACCCGTATCGACATGAGCGAGTATCAGGAGAAGCATGCGGTATCCCGACTCGTCGGAGCGCCTCCGGGATATGTAGGTTACGATGAAGGCGGTCAGCTTACCGAGGCCGTGCGTCGCAAACCCTACTCCGTAGTGCTGTTCGATGAAATCGAGAAAGCCCACCCCGATGTGTTCAACATCCTTCTTCAGGTACTTGATGACGGCCGACTTACCGACAACAAGGGCAGAATGGTGAATTTCAAGAATACCATAATCATCATGACCTCCAATATGGGTTCGCACGTTATCCGCGACAATTTTGCAAAAATGACGCCCGACAACCGTGAGGAAACCATAGAGAAGACTAAGGGTGAAGTTCTTGAGATGCTCAAACAGACGATTCGTCCCGAGTTCCTTAACCGTATCGACGAGATTATCATGTTCACTCCCCTCAACGAGGTTGAGATCGAAGAAATCGTCGGTCTCCAGATCAAAGGTATTCAGAAAATGCTTGAACGCAACGGCGTCTCGCTTCAGGTTACACCCAAGGCCATGCATTATCTGGCCGAGGAGGGTTATGATCCAGAATTCGGTGCACGACCCGTCAAGCGAGTAATTCACCGTCAGGTGCTCAACCAGCTGTCGAAAGACATTCTTGCACAGAAGGTTGACCGCGACCGCCCGATTGTGATTGACGTTGAGGATGACAAGATAGTTTTCCGTAACTGATTATAAACTATTTTAACTATAGTGGCGCGCAGTGATTCAGAACCTTGACGCGCCATATTTGTTATATTATTACACAAATAAAACATTTAATTGAATATGAAAAATTTACTATATTTACTTTTAGCTCTCCCCGTACTTGGCCTGCTTTCCTCGTGTGACGATGACAATTCGCTGCCGCAGGTTTCCGTTCAGGTAGACTATGAAGGCGCTGTGGATGTGGATGGTGTGCTTTATGTAGTGCAAGGCGAACCATTTTCTGTCACCTCTGTCAAGGTCACTCCCGACGAAGGCACAGGCAACGCGACACTCGGCCCGGTCAATTACGCATGGAATTCAGTATACATCGGCACATCGGAAGTCGCACCTTACGGAGTGAGTTTCGACACTGAAAATATGAATCTCGGAAATCATCTTCTTGAAATGTCAGCCACGATAATTCAGGTCAACAAACCGCTGTCGACGCTTAATCTCGGCTTCAAAATAAAAGTCGTAGCCTCAGCCGGTGATATACCCGGTAACGGTGATGACACCGTTGAAGGAGGCTCGATTGTGACCACCGTCAATACGGCGCACTGATAATTTACCCGTTCTCCTTAATTCTCAGCTGCAATCCTTCGCAGGGTTGCAGTTTTTTATGTAACTTTGTGTTATGAAAATCCGCATCAAAAATATGGTATGCCGCCACTGCGTAGCTAAGGTTGCAGAAATTGCATCAGCTCTTCCGGCACTCAATCTTCAAGGTGTGGAGCTGGGTGCCATAACTGTGGGTAACATACCTGAAGAAGCTGACATAGCGAAACTTGACAACCGGCTGCGCGATGAGGGTTTTGAAGTTATCCGTTCACGCGACGAGGAGATAGTGGCCGACATCAAGGCGCGCCTGATAGAACTCTCGCGTAACAGCGAGGGAGCCCGCGCCGATATAACCGCGCTACTTTCCGATGCGATGCACATGACATACCGCACATTATCGCGCACATTCGCCGCTCTTGAAGGTCGCACCATCGAAAACTATTTCACAGCTCTGAGAATTGAGCGCATTAAAGAGCTGTTGCTCGACAACCAACTTACACTGAATGAAATTGCATTCGTAACAGGGTTCTCATCAGTGCCACATCTGAGCAGCCGTTTCAAGCAGGCAACCGGAATGACACCTACTCAATTCCGCGAAATAGGAAGCCGCACTCCCCTGCCGGAGATATAACGGTTTGGCAAAAATCTGTAACACATTTCACGTATTATCATAGTAATTTTGCAGTTGTAAAACCACAGTGTAAAAAAAATTACTATGAACTTCTTGGACTCGCTTTTATACATGCTCAACGAGATGTCACCCTACATCCTGCTGGGCTTCCTCATTGCCGGGTTGCTTCATGCTTTCGTGTCACGCGAGACATTTGCCCGCCATCTGTCGGGTAATTCGCTCTCTACCTTCGTAAAGTCAGCGCTCATTGGCGTACCTCTGCCGCTTTGTTCGTGCGGAGTGCTTCCTACAGCCATCGCGATGCGTCGCAACGGAGCTTCCCGTGCCGCTTCATCGGCATTTCTCATATCCACACCTCAGACAGGCGTTGACTCCATCGCTGCCACTTGGTCGCTGCTCGGACCGGCGTTCGCTGTACTTCGTCCTGTCGCGGCATTGGTTACGGCTGTTGCCGGTGGTGCCGCTGTAGGCACTACCGAACGTGGGGAAACTGAAGCTGAGAAATGTACTTTTGCACCCGATGCTGTAGAAGAAAGGCCCGATACCTTTATGGGCAAAGTCATTGCATCGCTACGCTACGGATTTGTTGATCTTGTGTCGAGCATAGGATTGTGGCTGACCATCGGGCTGATCATTGCCGCGCTTATCACGGTATATGTACCCGCAGATTTCTTCGCCATTCTCGGCAATCGCCCGATAGTATCGATGATTATCGCCCTGATTGTTGCGGTGCCTATGTATGTATGCGCCACCGGCTCGATACCTATTGCTCTGTCCCTCATGCTCAAGGGGCTATCACCGGGCACGGCATTTGTGCTTCTCATGGCCGGGCCGGCCGCCAATTTCGCTTCATTCACACTGATTTCGCGCGAAATGGGTCGGAGAGCCGCCATTGTGTACCTGTCATCGATAATAGCAGGTGCTATGGCCATGGGGCTTGCTATTGATTATCTGATGCCTGCCGAGTGGTTTGCACTCGGAGATAAGACCGCCATGCATGGCGCTTGTCATCATGAATTCAACAGTTTTTCAACCTTCTGCTCAGCCATACTCGTGGCCCTGCTGATTTATTCATTGATCCGACGATTCTATAACCCACAAATAAATTATACCGACATGACTAAAGAATATATTATCTCGGGGATGAACTGTCCCCATTGCCAAAATGCCGTTAAGAAAGCTATCGCTGCTGTAGAAGGCGTAAACACCGTTGAAGTCGACCTTCAGGCCGGAATCGCCACTGTCGACGGCTCGGTGGATCATAAAGCGGTAATCGAAGCTGTGCATGCAGCAGGTTTCGAGGCCCGAGAAAAATAATTCGGAATTTTTTATTATATTTGCCGCATAACTTCTAAAACGTAATGAACATGGATGCATATGATCAGCTCGTCAACCGCATCAACGATGCCGTTGAGGAATTTATAGCAGGCGAAGAACTGTATGACGACGATACTCAGGTTGAAATCAATCCTACCACTCTCGAGGTGAAATTGGTCGACGGTGATACTGACAATGATGATCTTGACTATTATGCGGTGATGGACCTTGTCAACATGCCTGCCGACGACTCAGGCGAATGGTCGGCCGACGAGGACGCTATCCAAAGCGTTGCCGGAGAATATTTCGAAGATTGATTTCTCATTTCATCCCCACATTTTTTGCCACCCGTATCGACAGATACGGGTGGTTTCTTAATTTGTTAAATTTTCACATAATTTTAATTAAATATTGGTATTTTTAGCGATTTGCCATGTAACATTGCACGGTTTTTGCCGTCTATATAGTGTAAAAGTCAAAACTAATTTTAGCCTTAATCATTATGAAATTCAGCAATAAAATCATTCTGCTTGCAGCCGGTTCTGCTGTTCTCGGCTCAGCTGTGACCACATTTGCACTTCAGAAATCGTTTGGTGAATCTTCCCCGATTTCCGACACCGTCATCACCGATCCCGGAGTAGCCGCAGGCTATTACCGCGTGAATTCGCCGCTTGATGAAACAAAAGCCGACTTCACAACTGCTGCCGAAAATACAATCAACGGCGTGGTATCAATAAAGAGTTTCGTTACACCGCGCTATCAGGGACGTAATCAGGGCGGATATTTTAGCGATCCTTTCTTTGAATACTTTTTCGGAAGTCCCCAGCGCAGTCAACCTCAGCAACAGCCCGAGCAACCCAAGCAACAGCAATCGGGACTCGGCTCAGGAGTGATTATCAGTGCCGACGGATATATCGTAACAAATAATCATGTCATTGACGAGGCCGAACGTCTTGAAGTGACGCTTAATGATAACCGCACTTTTGACGCCACGGTAGTAGGTACGGATTCCTCCACCGATTTGGCGCTGATAAAAATCGACGCGACCGATCTGCCTGTCATTCCCATAGGCGACAGCGAGGAACTCAAAGTAGGTGAATGGGTGCTTGCCGTAGGTAATCCTTTCGGCTTCACTTCTACCGTCACCACGGGTATAGTTTCGGCTAAAGCCCGCAGTATCTCAGGAGTATCCCACTCGCGCCCCATGGGCATCGAGTCGTATATCCAGACCGATGCTGCCGTTAATCCCGGCAATTCGGGCGGTGCGCTTGTAAACCTGCAGGGACAACTTATAGGTATCAATACCGCTATCTATTCGCAGACAGGTAACTATGCCGGTTACTCATTTGCCATCCCCACTTCTATTGTCAAGAAGGTCGTAGGCGATATCCGCCAGTTTGGTGCCGTGCAGCGTGCTGTGCTCGGCGTATCGATTCAGGATCTTAACAATGAGGTTGCGCGAGAGCACAACATTACTTCGGTAAGTAAAGGTGTGTATGTGGCTTCTGTTGCCGACCGCTCTTCAGCTCTTGAAGCAGGCATAAAGGAGGGAGACGTAATCGTGAAGATCAACGGTGTGAATACCGACAATGTGGCCCAGCTTCAGGAACAGGTTGCCAAATATCGCCCCGGCGACACCGTGAAGGTAACTTATATACGCGATAATAAAGAACACTCTGTAGATGTAAAGCTACTTAACACCCACGGAACTACCAAGGTGACCAAACCCGGCTCCATTGATTCCCTCGGTGCTGAATTTGCAGCCGTCGATGATGAGACTCGCCGTCTGCTCGGAATATCGGGCGGTGTTCAGGTCAAGACACTTTCCGAGGGCCGACTCCATGATGCCGGTGTTTTGAAAGGATACATAATTCTATCAATCAACAATGTAAAGGTATCGTCACCCTCCGATGTGGAGAAAATATATCGCCAGATTATGAAAAGCGATGATGATGATAAGCTTCTCGTGCTTCGCGGTGTATATCCTTCGGGACGCACCAAAGCATATCTTGTAAATCTCGGCGAAGAATAATAGGTAAAGCTGTAGATAGTTACGCCCGACATGTCTCGTACAGGCATGCCGGGCGTAATATTTTTAATCGTGCTGTTCAGCGTTCACGCCGGGAAAGGAGTACCCATATGACTACAGGTGCTCCTATGAGCGGAGTCACTGCATTGAGTGGCAATGCCGTATCAGCGGGTAACACACACAGGATATTACACAGCAATGCTACCGCCGCCCCGGTTATCATTGTAGCCGGAAGCAACCGGCGGTGCAGATCAGTGCGGAATATCAACCGCGCTATATGCGGCACCGACAGCCCGAGAAAAGCCACCGGTCCGCAGAAAGCCGTAACTGTCGCGGTAAGCAGTCCCGTTGCAAGCAGCAGAATATTGCGCAGGCGCGTCACGTTAAGTCCCATATTTCGTGCATATCCGTCGCCCAGCATCATTATGTCGAGTGGCTTGACAAGCAACAGAGACATGCCAAGTCCCACTGCCGACAGCGTTGCAAACAGCGGCATGCGTGCCGTGGTGACATCGGCAAAACTGCTCATTCCCCACATCACATAGCTCTGCACACCCTCCGCGGTAGAGAGAAAATTAAGAAGCATAATCACCGAAGATGCAAGATACCCAATCATGATGCCGGTAATAAGCAGCATGAGTGTATTGCGCAGAAATGAAGAAAGTGCGATAAGCAAACCCATTATCGCGATACTGCCGGCAAATGCTCCCGCAACCACCGCGGCATAACCTTGCAACGAAGTCATACCCACACCTACACTTCCCCCCATAAGCAGCATCACTACAGCTACACCTAGCGAGGCGCCTGAATTAACACCAAGCACTGACGGTCCGGCAAGTGGATTGCGGAATGCGGTCTGGAGCATCAGTCCTGTCACCGCAAGTGAGCTGCCTGCGAGCAAGGCGGTCAAAGCCATAGGCAGACGGGACTTAAGGATTATGAAGCGCTCTATATCCGTACCGCCTTCACCTGTAAGCACATCCACAACTACCGATACAGGGATATCCACCGCACCTGTAAAAAGATTAAGCGCGAAAAGAATTATGGTTACTATGCAGGCTGACAGGAATTTCAAAGCAGCTTATGGAAAAATCGCGGATTGGTGAGAGAATCAGTCACTTCCGGGTGAATCACTTTAATAAGATCGTCAAGGAATAATGAAGGATGAAACGGAGTGATCGAGAAATAATCTTCAACTGAAGAATTGGCTCCCCATACGTTTCCGTTGCGGAAAGCCTCGACAGCACTGTAGAGATTATTCTCCGCCGCAAGCTGAGATCGTGTAAGTGGTGTGGATTGACTGTACCTTATAAGCCACAGCGGTGCATCACCGGCAGTGTGGATTACTTTTTCACCGCTGAGCGATGCGCTGCCTGATCCTGAAATGTCATCGAAAGGATTCCGGCCACCGGCATCACTGATATATTTGGATATTGTAGCATCCTTGCGCGGCACATACCACACACCACCATACATGTTATCCATCAGCACTCGCGGGCGGTAATCAACTCCGGCTACTTTAGCTTTAAGTGTATTATACTTGTTTTCCTCCGCTTCAAACATATCGTTTGCTTCCTCGAAGCGCCCCATAAGCAGTCCGAAAAATTTCATCCATTCGGCACGACCGAGAGGAGTTGTCTCCATATAATCGGCACACTCGATAATGGGTATTCCGAGTTGACCGAGCTTTCCATATGAGCCTGAATTCTCGTAAGGCGACACAAGGACTCCGTCAGTTTCGAGAGCGATGATCTTCTCTATCGTCGGCGAAGTGTGCATTCCGCAGTCAATTATCTCTCCTGTAGCGAGTTTAGATAATGTAAGGGAGTCAGAAATATAGGGAACGTCGGCCACACCCTTTACAGCATCGAAAGCACCAAGTTCCCTGATGAGATCAGTATGAATGGTTGAATACACCACCGCACGTTTCAGTGGTGTCCTTACTATGGTTCCTGCCGGAAGATCGGTCGGAAGATTTATCGAATCAGGGACAAGCAGATATGTATGCAGCAGTCTTGTCGTATCCCACGGATTGGTAATACGGACAATATCAAAACTGTCGGTACGCTCAATATCTATAAGCGAGGCATACTTCAGCGGTTGCTTGGTAGCCTGAAGTGCGACATGGCCGGAGCTGCCGCTGCCGCACGAGGCGGCAAGCAGCATAAGCGCCGGGAGCAGAAAAGAAAACTTTTTAAACATTATCGGTCAAAAAATACCATTGCGCGGGGATTCTGACCGCCGCAATCGAACATTTCCACCATTGAGCCGTCACGTCTGAAGCGGTAGCAGTCTCCGTTGCTGTAGGTATAGAAAGTGGTATTTACATAGATGTCACCTGTTTCATCATCAACAGCCATAGAGTAAACGCTCGATGAGGCAAGCTCAGCGGGAGCATCTTTCAGGAACGAGCTTTCATTCATGGCACCACGCTTGATATCATAGCTGAAGAAACGGTTGGAAGTGGTGAACGGAACCGTGGTGTAGTCAGTACGCGAGTCGACGAGATACAACACGTCATTTCCTTCGGCCATATCAGTAGCGAAACCGAGCACGGTGACTTTATTATCTTTGCGGGGCTCGATCATCTGGAGCACATAACTTTCCTGAGAATAGTCATTGGAAATTACGAAAATTTTGTCATCGGCTTCCATCACGCGATTAGGATTTGTGGTCACGGTAAAGGAAGGAAGCTGAGTGAACGAGCGGAGGTCAACCACGATAATCTCGTTGAAATACACGTAATTGCCGTCGATAATTCCATATGAATTGGCCACATAGAGTTTTCCGTCCTCGATTGCGACATCCTCAAGATTCATGCCGTCGGTAGCGAGTTTTGCTACCACCTCAAGAGTATTGCTGTCGATTTTGGCAATCACGCCGCCGTAAAATGACGCATATATATAACCGTCCTCAGCTTTTATAGAGCGGATACCACCCTGAAGATCGGGATCGGAAGCAAACTCGTTTCTGTTCAATTCCACACCTGCCGAATTGAGTCGGGCTATATAATTGGAATTATAAACGGCCACATACATGTTGTCGCGGTATTTAATAAGGTCATTACCGTTGTCACCGAGCTGAACACCGTTCTGCAACAGAAAAATATCGCTTATTACGTCGCCGGTTTTATCGGGATTGTAATACGAAATGTTGGCATTGTTCATACCCCAAGTACCCTCATTGAGAATGAATACACGGTGATTGCCCATTTCGACTTTAGAACCGCTGTCGTCGAAATCGTTGTCATCATTGTCGCTGCACGACACCATCACGCCGGCCATTGCGGCAAGCATTGCGAATGAATACTTTAAATTGCTGAAGTTCATATTATTTCTGTTATTAGGTTATATTAAAATTTCAAGCTTGCCGTGAGTCGCCAAGACCGTCCGGGCATAGGATAATACTTTATTACTTCATAGTGAGCGTCGGCAAGATTTATTATCTCACCGCGCAGGGTAATATCGGTCTTCCCTGCCGTGAATTCACGGCTCAGAGTTATATTCTGCTCTATGTATCCTTTGATGAGATTGGCAGGAATATTCTGCGACATGAAGTATTTCTCACCTACTCCCACCAGAGAATATCCCACCGTAATCCACGGCATAGCAAGCGTGACACCGGCATTACCGCTGTTGCGTGGGGTGTAAGGGAGCTGCTGGCCGTAGTTTTTGGTTGTACGTGAAGTCTTGTCAAGAGCTTCCTGCAGGGTATATGACCCCGTGACCACCACGCTTATATTGCGTGGCAAGCGCACGGCAGCCGCCAGTGTGACATCGATTCCGCGTATTATCACCCGACCGTAATTAGCCATGTGCCAAGCATATGTGGTGGGAAAGGCTACGATTTTGTCATGCACGGTATTGTAGTAACCGTCGGCCGTCACGGTCAAGTAATCGAGCCAGCTGCCTAATGAGCGTGTATAGGTAACTCCCAGATCGTATTCCTTTGCACGCTCGGGGCGAAGATTAACATTTCCGAGGCGCTCGTAGTACAGGTCGTTGAACGAGGGAACCCGGAATGACTCCTTGAACATTCCCCTGACATAGAATTCTTCATTCTTAAAAGGGCGGTATGAAACCGAAACAGATGGTAAAAGACGCTCGATATCGTCAGGTCCGTCACCTTTCCTTACATGTTCGGTGATGAATGTGTTGACAAGAGTGGCGGTAATGTCAACGGGCCCGGGTGTCCACCGTGCGCTTGCAACAGTGAGCGAGGTAAACCGTCGCGGAAACGGACACTCGCTCATAGTGCTCGAAAGTGTATTGTAATATCCGTCCTGAGCCATAGAAACCGACAGTCCTCTGAACGGGACAAACTGAGCCGACGCAGAAAGCATCCCCTCCTGCTGCAGGTGAACATCCTTATAAACTCCGCCAGAGAACTGATTTCCGGTCTCGCGGTCGCGATTGAATCCGTAGTTATATTTTGCCGTAGCTCGCAGCCGCCATTTTGATGACAGACGTGTAGTAAACACTGTCTGCACGAAAGCGTTTCTGTCCCAGAGCCGTTCAGTGGAAACGGGATTATACAGGGTAACGGCTCCCGGCAATCCACGCACTGACGAGTAATAGTAACCTTTGATTTTCAACTCACTGTCTTCCGACGGATTGAAAAACAGATTGGCTTCGGTCTGCCATGAAGTAATATCGCTGTTGATACGGCGCTCGGTAGTGGTAACCTTGCCGTTGACGAGCCTGAAAGGATAATTACCGTCGGCACGCATAAATATCCCGTCGACAGAGCCTGTCCATTTGTCGGAAAATTTCCGGCTCAACCGCGCGGAAGTATTGACATAGCCGAATGATCCGCCCTTTACCTCTACCCTGCCACCGAAATTTTTACCACGGTTGAATTTAGGTTTTGCCGTAGATATGTTAAGTACAGCTGCCGACGAATACAGTTTTGCCGGCTGCAACGGGTCATTGTCCTGCCCTACGGCAAGCGATAGCATCTCGACATTATCGAGAGAAAAGCGCCCTATGTCGATCTGTCCGCCCTGACAGTTGCTCACCGGTACACCATCGTAACATACTCCCGTGTGAGCGGCACCCATATTTCTCACCGAAACGGTTTTCAATCCGCCAAGGCCTCCGTAATCCTTCACGTTTACACCGGCAAAACGTCTTACAGCATCAGCGAGATCATTGACACCAAGCGAAGATAGATTATCGGCATAAAGCATCTGTACCGGTGTACCTGCCGTAATCTTAGCGGAAGGTCGTCGGGCTGTAACCGTCACATCCTCCAATACGAGCGAGTCGATGCTCTCCTGAGAGAACATCGGCTGAACACATGCTATCGACATTGCCGATATGCCAAGTAGGAATTTTACCTTGGTCATAGATTGTTGAACAGTTTTATTTCCCGAAAACGTCAAACATATTTATTCGGTTTCAAGGCAGGTCTTCCGGCTTCTCCGTCAGCAGCAACCTTCCCGTCATAACGACAGTGGCTCACATTTAAGTGGATGCTGTTGAGTCCTGCTGTTGACAGCAGGCAAGAGTCACGGCAGCGGGTCTGTCCGGGATTCTCACCCGGTTCCCTTTTCATTGCATTACGCAAACCATGAAATCGACGGCAAAGTTATTATATTTTTCGCATAATCACAAATTATTTTCCTACACGCCGTCACTTTACTGTTCGGCGTGTAGCGATTAACGTTATATCGTAGGCTGAAAATATCAGCGTCAAACCCAGAATACCTACGACACCCCATGTGAGTGACGTCGCATATTCCACTATCCATGAGGGCAAAGAAGTGGCTGATGATGAAAGCTTAGATATGAACGCCTCAATATAGGGGTAAAAAATAGCCACAATTATACCGAACATGAATCCGGTGACAGCCGCTACGGTCACCGCGAGTCGATTTCTTCTGTGAGTTTTCTCTATCTGACTCTTGACAGGCTCAAGGGTGGCAAGTTTATTCTCAAGACGTGACATAAACAATCCGTCGGATTTCATTTCGGGATTGAAATCACCGAATAGAGCGTTGAATTTTTCTTCTTCAATATTTTTCATAATCATTCACTCAAAAGTCCTTTAAGATGTTTGCGTGCTCTTGACAGCCGCTGCTTGACAGCTTCGATACTCGAAGTGGTAATTTCGGCTATCTCATTCAGGGCATAGCCTTGCATGTAATGAAGCAGTATGGCCGACCGCTCACCTTCGCCAAGCTGTTCGAGCGCCGAATAAAGAGCCTGATATTCAAAATTTTTATCGGCACGTTCGGGACTGCCCATGCTTTCCGCTTCAGTGATAGATGAATGGTACTTCACATTTCTCCGGCTCCTGAGATAAGTATTGTAGGCGATACGGTATATCCACGTAGAGAATTTACTGTCGCCCCTGAAACCATCGCAAGCGAGATAAGCTTTCATAAAGGTATCCTGTGCAAGATCATCCGCCAAATCGGTATCACCGCAGCAGAGAGCCGCCAGAAACCGGCGCACCGCTCTCTGATTGCTCTCCACAAATTCTATAAATTGCCGACGATCCATTATGGGTACATCAATTTTCTGAGGAGTTATCTTCCTTTTCCACCATCTTTCTGGTCACTCGATATACCACGAGGTAAGCCAGTCCTATCGCGGCGCACACCGCACCTGCAATCCAGCAGAATGATGAGAAATCATCACCAAGACCGGCATTTACGACACCCAATATCATCAAAGGTATACCTACGAAAGCAAATATACATCCTATCAACAGGCGATTAAGCATGATTTCCTTCATAGTTTTGGACGGTTTCGGCATACCTACCAGAAATTTGTCGACATCCTGCACCGTGTTATTCTCTACCGCCTTCATGAGTATTTCGGCATTTTTGTTGTCACGGTTGGTTTTACAGCGGGTAACAAGCCATACTATCATTACCGGCAGTACCACTACAATCGACACAGGGATTATCGCATCAGCGATATCTTGAAGTAAATATTCCATATTACTTAGTTTTTAAAGATTTATTTCGACTGTATGACTCAACCGAAATAAAAAAGGTGACAGGGGAATGTGTAAATTTACGAAATTTTTTTCATCGCCAATCATAATAACGCATAATATTGAAATTATTTCAAGCAAAATTCTTTCAAAATGTTTGAAATTTTTAAAATATTCCTTACCTTTGCAGCCGAATTAACCAATCAGGTTGCAATTTTCTAAAAACACTCAAAATTTAAACAGCTTACAATGAAAGCGACAGAAGTTATCGCCGATCTGCGACGCAGGTTTCCTCACGAACCGGAATATCTTCAGGCAGTGGAAGAAGTGCTCACATCAATCGAAGATGTCTACAACGAGCATCCCGAAATGGAACGTTATAATCTCGTGGAACGTCTGTGCATCCCCGACCGTATTTTCTCGTTCCGCGTATCGTGGGTCGATGACAAGGGTAAGGTACATAACAATATGGGCTACCGTGTGCAGCACAACAATGCCATCGGTCCGTATAAAGGCGGTATCCGCTTCCACTCGTCGGTAAATCTTTCGATTTTGAAATTCCTTGCTTTCGAGCAGACTTTCAAAAATTCGCTCACCACACTGGCTATGGGTGGAGCCAAGGGCGGCAGCGATTTCTCACCCCGAGGCAAGAGCGATATGGAAGTGATGCGTTTCTGTCAGGCTTTCGTTGAAGAACTGTGGCGTCATATCGGTCCAGACACCGACGTACCTGCCGGCGACATAGGTGTAGGAGGTCGTGAGGTAGGCTATATGTATGGTATGTACAAAAAAATGGCACGCGAGTTCACAGGCACTTTTACCGGTAAAGGACTCGAATTCGGCGGCTCACTCATCCGTCCCGAGGCCACAGGATACGGCAACGTGTATTTCCTCCTCGAAATGCTCAAGACACGCGGCATTGACCTAAAAGGCAAGAAAGTAGCTATTTCAGGATCAGGCAACGTTGCTACATATACAGCCAAAAAGCTGCTTGAACTTGGTGCGAAAGTGGTATCCATGAGCGATTCCGACGGCACTGTGCATATTCCCGACGGTCTGACCGACGAACAGCTCGATTATATCTTCAAACTCAAGAACTTCTACCGTGGCCGCATCCGCGAGTTTGCCGAGGAATACGGTTGCGAATATTATGAAGGTGAGCACCCTTGGCTACGGGTAAAATGCGATATCGCTATGCCATCGGCAACTCAGAACGAAATTGACGGCGATGATGCCGAAGCGCTGGTAGCCAACGGTTGTATAGCTGTGAGCGAAGGTGCCAACATGCCCTCCACCCCCGATGCCATCAAGGTATTCCAGAAAGCCCGACTGCTCTACGCTCCGGGCAAGGCGGCTAATGCCGGCGGCGTATCGGTTTCGGGTCTCGAAATGGCGCAGAATTCACAGAAGCTCAACTGGACAGCCGAGGAAGTAGATGAAAAGCTCCGCGGCATCATGAAAGATATTCATGCCCAGTGCGTGAAATACGGCACCGAACCCGACGGATATATCAATTACGTAAAAGGCGCCAACGTGGCCGGCTTCATGAAAGTGGCCAATGCCATGATGGCTCAGGGCATATTATAACAATTCTCTACAAACTTTATTTCAATCAAGGCGTCGTGACCTTTTTTACAGGTTGCGACGCCTTGTATTATCTGAAATAAAATAGTATCTTTGTAATCATATATGATGATCACAGATGACACGCAATATACTGCTTTCCATTATATCCGCCTTCTGCATTACGGCAGCCTCGGCCTCGGTTGTCAAAAAAGTTGATGCACCAGAAACTCCGTGCGGTCTTAAAGGTAAAACGATAGCCGTGTGGCCAAGCCACGGAGCATATTACAACTCTCAGGAGGACCGCTGGAAATGGCAGCGGGCTCGACTTTTCGGCACGGTTGAGGATCTTTTCTCGCAGAGCTATGTAGTGCCTTTACTGATTCCGATGCTCGAGAATGCCGGCGCATATGTAATGACTCCGCGAGAGCGCGACTACTCCGATACAGAAATAATAATCGACGGAGACGGCGGCCTGTCATCAGGACATTTCCGCACCCACAACGGTCATAATCACAAATGGTCGACCGACCCTTCTCACAAGGGCTTCGCCCACAAAGAAAAAACTCTGACGCCTCGCTATAACCCATTCATAGCCGGTTCGGCAAAATCTGTTTTGACTGAAAGCGATCCTGATAAAGCTCCGCGCGCCGAGTGGCATGCCTCGATTCCCGAGCGCGGGAAATATGCCGTATACGTGAGCTATGTTTCCACTCCGGTGAGCGCTCCCGATGCACTTTATCGTGTCAATTCGTCAGCCGGAAGTGAGGATTTTATCGTAGATCAGCGCATGGGCGGCGGAACTTGGATATATCTCGGGACTTTTGACTTTCAGCCGGGCCAGAGCGAAATGCCGCTCGTAGAACTTATCGCGACCTCGAAAACCGAAGGAACTACCGTAACCGCCGATGCTGTCAAAATAGGAGGCGGCATGGGAAATGTAGAACGCGGTGGCAGAGTGAGCGGCCATCCGCGACGCAACGAGGGCGCCCGCTACTGGCTCCAGTGGGCAGGAATTCCTGACTCGGTTTACTCCGTGACAAATTTCACAGATGATTACGTTGACGATTATAAATCGCGCGGTCTGTGGGTTAATTATCTTTCCGGTGGGTCTGCCAAAAATCCTGACCAAAAAGGTCTCGGCATACCGGTTGACCTCTCGTTAGCATTCCACACCGATGCCGGCGTCACTGCCGACGGCTCTACGGTAGGCACGCTCGGAATCATAAGCTACGGCAAGCGCGACAAACTTGGCGACGGTTCTTCAAAGGCTACCGTAGAAGATTATGCCGATCTGGTAACATCACAAATTGTCAATGATATACGTGCACTTTACGATCCGACTTGGACCAAAAGACCTGTGAGAAACCGCAGCTATCATGAGGCCTCGTCGCCGGTGGTGCCGGCCCTGCTCATCGAATTGCTGAGCCACCAGAATTTTCCCGATATGATTTACGGCCTCGACCCGGAATTTCGCTCTACCGTGGCAAGAGCTGTCTACAAAGGAATAGGCAGATATCTCGCTCGAAAAGACGGCAGAAAATTCGTGGCTCAACCGCTTCCGGTAAACAGTATGTCCATATCGGGAAGCGGGAAAGATTATATCCTCTCATGGAAAGCTACCGTAGATTCGCTTGAGTCAACTGCCCGACCTGATTATTATATCGTGGAAGAACGTATAGGCGACGGTGGATTTACTGAACTGGCCGTGACAGATGCTCCGTATATAACCGTTTCTCCCGACGATGACAATATATATTCCTATCGCGTCACGGCAGCTAACAGCGGTGGTGTTTCTTTTCCGTCGGAAATCCTGTCGTTAAGCAACCGTGGAACAGGTCAGTGTGATCAGGTGCTTATAGTGAATGGTTTTACCCGCATTTCAGGCCCCGACATCATTCCCGGCACTGGATTTGACTATCTCGCTGATCATGGAGTTGCGGCGGGAATCGATAATTCCTTCACCGGTGAACAATATGACTTCAATCGTGCCCACGAGTGGATGAGCGACGATGCCCCCGGTTTCGGTGGTGCCCGAGCCCACTATGACCGGAAATTACTGAAAGGCAATGACATGGACAATGTATATATCCACGCCCGCGAGCTTCGCGCTGCCGGTATACCTTTCA
>JAIDUB010000108.1 GCA_029060405.1 Duncaniella sp.
GCGTGGAGTATAGCGGACTCGAACCGCTCACCTCGACACTGCCAGTGTCGCGCTCTAGCCAGATGAGCTAATACCCCTTGCTTTTGCATTGGCAAAGGTAGCGCGATTTTTTTATCTGTGCAAGTTTTTTTGAAAGATTTTTTCGATACCCGGCTGAAAAGGCCGGCTTACCAAACAATCGAGGCTGTGTCAAAATATACTACTTCAAAATGAGTATCGGCGTCCGCAGGCCGCCGAGTTACTCGTAGCCCGGGTCGCCGAAGCACTGCGGAGGCGCCCCGGGTAAATGGAAATGATCCAAAAGGCGCCCGATAGGCCGCCGAATGTAATACAAATCAACAAGTTATTCAATCGGCGGCCTTGCGGACGCCTATGCTTAAGTATCAAATAACCGGCGACGCCTTCGCTGAGCTACGGCGGCGCCGGTTACGAAAAATTCAGCGCCCACGGGCGCTATTTGATTTTTGACACAGCCCTGAGTCGATTATAGGTTTCAGTGTGAAATCAGAGGCGTTTCTTGATAGCTGCGGTAGCTTCTTCGTAGCCGGGCTTTTCGAGAAGGGCAAACATATTTTTCTTATATGCTTCCACGCCGGGCTGGTTGAAGGGGTTCACGCCGAGCATGTAGCCGCTGATGCCGCATGCTTTCTCGAAGAAGTAGATGAGCTGGCCGAGATATTTTTCCTCGAGCGCGGGGAGAGAGATGCGTATATTGGGTACGCCGCCGTCGATGTGGGCGAGACGGGTACCGAGCTCGGCCATTTTGTTGACCTGATCGATGCGCTTGCCGGCGATGTAGTTGAGGCCGTCGAGATTGGCTTCGTCGGTGGGAATGGCCTTTTCGTAGCGGGTTTCCTCAACCGAAATCACGGTCTCGAATATGGTGCGCTCACCGTCCTGTATCCACTGTCCCATCGAGTGGAGGTCGGTCGAGAAGTCAACGGCTGCGGGGAATATGCCTTTGTGGTCCTTGCCTTCGCTCTCGCCGTAAAGTTGTTTCCACCATTCGCCGAAGTAGTGGAGCTTGGGATTGTAGTTGACGAGGATTTCGATTTTCTTGCCGGCGTTGTAGAGCGCGTTGCGGGCGATGGCGTAGTTGAGCGATTCGTTGGTCTCTGTGGCTGCAGCGGTAGCTTTTTCCATTTCTACGGCTCCGTCGATGAGCGCGCGCACGTTGTAGCCGGCCACAGCTATGGGCAGGAGGCCTACAGGCGAGAGCACCGAGAAGCGGCCGCCTACGTTGTCGGCGATAACGAATGTCTTGTAGCCTTCCTCAGTAGCGAGCGAGCGGAGAGCGCCGCGCTTTTCGTCGGTTATGGCCACGATGCGCTTGCGGGCTTCGTCGAGACCGAGCTGACGCTCGAGCTGCTCCTTGAGCAGGCGGAATGCGATGGCGGGTTCAGTGGTGGTACCCGATTTGGATATTACGATGATACCGAAACGCTTGTCCTTGAGATAGTCCTGAAGCTCCCAAAGGTAGTCTTCACCGATGTTCTGACCGGCAAAAAGCACCTGAGGATCACCGGCAACACCGGGACGGAGGCTTTCAAAGTTGCTTGACAGAGCCTCGATCACAGCCTTTGCACCGAGGTAAGAGCCGCCGATACCTATGGCTACCACGGTGTCGCAGTCGGCACGGAGCTGATCGGCCGTAGCGATGATATCGTCGAGCTGAGCATCGGTGGTTTCAGTGGGAAGTTCCACCCATCCGAGGAAGTCATTGCCTTCGGCGGTAGCGTTCATTACTTTGTCGAGGGCGTCGGCTCCGGCATGTTCGAGGTTGTTGACTGCGTCCTGACCAAGGAAAGCCTTGACGTTGTCGATGTCTACTCTGATCTGTTTCATGCGATTTAAAGTATGAGGTTTGAATTAGTGAGTTATCATATGAATGTAGCGCCGAGCGCACGTATGGCTCTTTCGGCTTTGGCGCGGCAGTAGAGTATGTCGTATACGGCGTCGAGTATAGGCATGTCCACGCCGTAGCGCTTGTTGATCTCGTGCATGCAGCGGGTGCCGTAATAGCCTTCGGCTGTCTGCTCCATCTCCATGCGGGCGGTGGATACGGAATATCCCTTGCCGATGATTGACCCGAAGTTATGATTGCGCGAGAAGCGGGAGTAGGCCGTCACGAGCAGGTCGCCGAGATACACGGAGTCACATATACATCGGGGACGCGGGCAGGCTGTGTCGACAAACCGTTCCATCTCGCGAATGGCGTTTGACACGAGCATAGCCATGAAATTGTCGCCCCCCTTCATGCCGTGGACTATGCCGGCGGCGATGGCGTAGACGTTTTTGAGCACGGCGGCATACTCGATACCCTCCACGTCGGTCGACGTGATGGTGCGTGCCGTGCGGCCTGCGAGCATGTTGCACACTTCCTCGCCGATACGGGGGTTGTGACAGCCCACGGTAAGGAAGCTCGGACGCCCGAGCGCCACTTCCTCGGCGTGGCAGGGACCCGACACCACAAGCATATGCTCGGGATCGATGCCGAAATGCTCCACCATGAAGTCTGATACGATCTGATTATCGTCGGGCACAATACCTTTCACGGCCGATACAACGGTCTTGCCTGAAATGTCAACCGTGATTTTCTCGATGTGGCTCTTGAAATATGGCGAAGGCATCACGAGCAGAAGCACGTCGGCCTCGGTACACACCTTGTTGATGTCGCTTGAGAAATCGATGCGCGACACATCGAATTCCACATCGGTGAGATAAGCCGGATTGTGACCCAGACGCTTGAAATCCTCTATGCGGTCGTCGCGCCGCATATACCAGTGTATACGCTCGCAATTATTGAGCAGGAGTTTGGCCAGTGCAGTGGCCCAACTGCCGCCTCCCATTACGGCTATAGAACGGGAAACACTCATTTCTCGGATAAATTTATATATCGGTATTACTCGGCTTTGGGATACAGCTTCACGGCCTCGGCAACCCATCCGGCCACCTGATCCTGCGAGGGATTCTTAAGCTCAAGCTTGAATTTCTTGTTTATGCCGCAGAGATCCTGAAACAGTTTGCCTGCCGAGGTCACGGCAGCGAGCTGCTCCACGGTGTTCATGCCGGCCTTGTAGAGAGGCGCCACCCATTCGGCGGGAACGCCCAGCGCGGTAAAGGCTTCCTCCTTATCGCGCTTCGTCACTTTTTCGGGGCGCATCTGGGGGAAGAAAAGCACTTCCTGAATGGTGGGCTGGCCTGTCATGAGCATCACGAGGCGGTCCATACCTATACCCATACCCGAAGTGGGGGGCATGCCGTATTCGAGCGCGCGTATAAAGTCATGGTCGATAATCATGGCCTCGTCGTCGCCCTTCTCGCTCAGTCTCATCTGCTCCACGAAGCGCTCATACTGGTCAATCGGGTCATTGAGCTCGGAGTAAGCGTTGGCCAGCTCCTTACCGTTGACCATGAGCTCGAAGCGCTCGGTAAGTTCGGGATTGTCGCGGTGACGCTTGGTAAGGGGCGACATCTCGATAGGATAGTCGGTGATGAATGTGGGCTGGATATACTTGCCCTCACACTTCTCGCCGAATATCTCGTCGATAAGCTTGCCCTTGCCCATGGTCTCGTCGACCTCAATGCCGAGGTCGCGGGCAGTGGCGCGCAGCTGCGCCTCATCCATACCAGATACGTCGATACCGGTATGATCCTTGATGGCCTGAAGAATGGGCACACGCTTGAAAGGAGCCTTGAAACTGATGACATTGTCGCCCACCTTCACCTCGGTGGTGCCGTTGACATCCATGCATATCTTCTCGAGCATGCGCTCGGTGAATTTCATCATCCAGTTATAATCCTTGTAGGCCACATAAATCTCCATGCAGGTAAATTCGGGATTGTGGGTGCGGTCCATACCCTCGTTGCGGAAATTCTTGCCTATCTCATACACGCCTTCAAATCCACCCACGATCAGTCGCTTCAGATAAAGCTCCGTGGCGATACGCATATACAGGTCGATGTCGAGCGAATTGTGATGGGTGATAAACGGGCGGGCCGACGCGCCTCCGGCTATCGACTGGAGGATGGGAGTCTCCACCTCGATATAACCGGCCTCGTTGAAGAATTGGCGCATGGAGTTGTACACCTTGGTGCGCTTGAGGAAAATATCTTTCACACCGTCGTTGACCACGAGATCCACATAACGGCGACGGTAGCGAAGCTCGGGATCATCAAAGGCATCGTAGGTCACGCCATCCTTCACCTTCACCACAGGCAGCGGACGCAGTGACTTGGAAAGCACCGTAAGCTCGCGGGCATGGATGGTGATCTCACCCATCTGCGTGCGGAACACGAATCCCTTCACGCCCACAAAGTCGCCTATGTCGAGCAGCTTCTTGAACACCACATTGTAAAGATCCTTATCCTCGCCGGGGCACAGATCATCGCGGCTTATATACACCTGAATGCGGCCGCGCGAATCCTGAAGCTCAAGAAACGAAGCCTTACCCATGATGCGGCGCCCCATGATACGACCGGCCACCGACACCTCGCGCTGCGGAGCATCGTCGCTGAAATTATCGATGATTTCGTCGCTGTAGCCCGTCACCTCATATTCGGCTGCGGGATAAGGGTCAATACCGCGCTTGCGCATCTCGTCAAGACTGCCGCGGCGCACAATTTCCTGTTCGCTCAGGTCAAGTATATTCATGTCTTTATCAGTATGATTACTAATTAATATATTCCTTACAGCATGGCACGCCTCACATCGGCACACCACACGCATCTGCAAAGGTAATCAATCGCCATCAATTCTTCAAACTTTATGTGTAAAACTACGTTAATCACTCACTTTTGACCTCAAATGAATATAACGCCGGCCATGAAGCAAAAAATCCCGACCGAGTGGCCGGGATTGCGGGGGATGAGGAATGGATTAATTATTCAAAAAGGCTTTAACATACTTCTCTGTATTGACCGGAACATCTGTTTGAACCACCATAAAATGTTCTACGCCCATTCCTCTAAGCCAATTTTCAATAATTTCCTGCATTGTATGAAACTGATTGATACTTTTTGGATTAAGTTCAAGCATTAATACCTCTAAATCTTGCAGTCCATTACGAGCTACAATAAGAGAAGTACCCGGCAACATAAGGTTTTGCCCGTTTAAATATGAATATGCATTCCCTTCCTGTTTTTTATTTTCAATGTGATAAAGATATCCATCTGTGAGTATTACGAGAATATTCCTGTAACCCGGAAGCATACACAAGTTATCAACTTTCTTATCTGAGAAAAATCCCCATATATCACAACCTATAAATTTCTGATCTTTAATCGCAAGTGCGTATATCTGAGATAGATTTGTCTCAACACTCTCTTTTAGCTCATCCAGTTTATCCTTTTTTTCGCCCGGATTAAGCACTGATAGATCAGCATTAAGCCCTTTTGCAAGCATGGCTACAGAATTATCCGATGGTAACGGATAGAAAAATATGTTAAACTTATTCTTGCTTCGTGGCAGATTGCTATTTGCATAGGAGCAATCAATGAAGTAATCAACCAACTGATCAACTATCTCCATATCGCGCTCTATATATATTGAGTTATAAGCAATACGATCAGAAAGATCAATGAAGACCGAAAGATTAACCGGTAATTTTCTTTTATCAATTTTCTCTTCCTCCTGATTGGGATTATCAGAGACATCGCTTCCACCATTGGTTACCTTACTTCCACATTGTGTCAAAAGTAGTAGCCCTAAAACGCTAAAAAATATTAGCGCAAAAAGTCGTAAGATTCTCATACTAAATAGTTTAATTAAAAAGATTTGCTATTGCTGTATCGTAAACTTGATGTGCCTGACCTTGGTCGCTTTGCTTGCATCCCAACGCACTCATCATTGTCATCCATCCGGCAAAAAACTGAGCCAAAGCCGATTTAATGATTTGGGGATTAAATTGTTTTGTTGTACTCAATTGTTGATTCTTATTATCAATTTCGAGCTGAATTGCATTGATTATTCCCTGACTATCAACAATCTTGTTTTTATTCTCGGCGATTGATTCTTTGTGGAAAGCGATTTTTGATTTAAGTGTCTTAATCTCTTTTTCATTAGATCTCAAATTGCTATATGCAGTTATTGTCATATCAAAAACGATACCCCAAATCACATATACTATAAATCCGCAGAATATTACTGCCCAAACGTTTATATCCGCAACCGCCATGCTAAAATTAAACGGAGGAAAATCACCTCTTTGTGTCAGTACCCAATAATCATAAATTTTTTTAGCTATCAGAAAAGCGAGTATACAGTCAAAAATAAATGTGATTACAAGAATCGACAACATTTTTACATACTTCATCCATCCGCTTTGAATAGAGAAATAATGCAGGGTATATCCTAAACCCATAAAAATTATTGGAGCTGTGACAATAAACAATAATTGACTTATACCAATGCAGAATGATTCATATATGGCATTTGCATAAAACATTGCGTCAGCCACTCCAACCTCACCATCAAAATTTCTAAAGAACGCTGAGAAAAATGTTGAGCTGTAGAAAATAAATAGATACGTTGTAAGGATTATCAGGATCAGTATGCCTATAATCATCTTTAGTTTATTTTCTTTGTTTACTTCACCATTCTTTTGCTTAGCGCTTTCGAGTTCTTCGTTTAGTTCTACTATCTTATTACCATCTTCTTCAATTTTATTTTGAAGTTTAGTGATGTTGTTATTTTCTTCCTCCTTCTTCTTCTCCAACCCTACAATATCACTCTTGAGTTGATCTTTTATCTCATTCTGTAAATTAGCATCGGAATATTGGCGCTGCTTTTCTTGATTAAATATATTTGGAAGATATGCGCTTAATGCCGGAATACTTGCGGTAACAATTCCACACAACCTTATTCCATAAGCTTGATAAGTCTCACTTGTATGCTTGAGGGGTTGGGTAGTAGATGTAATTACAGTCGATGACGCTGTCTGCGGAGTAGTATTTGATTGAGGTGTTGGGGCTACAGCAAATAATTTGGATAATACGGTTGCCATACTAATTCTGGGTTATTATATTATTAAGTATTTGTTCGAGTGTCTGGTGGTTTTGTACCGCTGAGAAAATGAAATCGGAAATTCCGTCGGCGTTAGATTCAAGGAAACCCATCTTGATGATGTATTTTCTCATCAAGGCTTTTTCGGTAGGGTCAATATCATTGTCGGCAAGGGCGATTTCGGCAAGATTCATAAGCAGGCGGATTTTGTCGGGAAAGGATTTGGGGAAAATAAACGAAGTTCCCGCATCTCTGACCGCTGAAGTAATATCGGCCTGCGTCAAGCCGTATTGCTCAGTTCCGATTTTGTAAAGTTTCTCCATCTCGAGGGCATCTATAATGCCGTCGGCCAATACCATGCAATAAAGGCAGAGGAATTGAGATTTAACTATAGGATCCATAGTAATTTCTGTTCTTCTCTTATCCTCCTTTGAAAAGACGCGATATTTGATTTAGGTGAAAAATAAAAGGTGTGAGGAATGTATCTTGTTTTATCCTAAAGTCAGGTCTTCGCATCACCTATCAGCATGGATAAAACAATAGCCCCACACCGATTGAGCTATATAGGCTGTCGGTCACGACAGTGTATAAGCTACCGATGCAGGTGCTATTGCCAATCTCATCTTCATGCTGATAATCAAAGTTGCGAAGTTTGACTTTAGAAGATAAAATTTCAATAACACCTTTGTATGTACAGAACCACATAGGCATCAACTCTTTGATGTAAGTGATTCGGTGCAAAGTTACAAAAAAATGTTATATATGCGGGGCTAATCGCAATAATAACATATATAAAAAATCCCGACCGTGATGGCCGGGATAATTGGGAATGAAGTGGGAGGGAATTACCAGATCACAACGCGCTCTGATTCGGGGCGGTACATGGGGTCGCCTTCCTTGATGGAGAATGCCTCGAAGAAGGGGGCGAGGTTGCGCAGGGTCACGTTGACACGGTTGCGGCCGAGCGAGTGTACGTCGCCGGTAGTGAGCGAGCGGATTTCAGCCTCGCGGATGTTGTTGGCCCACAGGTTGGCATAGTTCATATAGAATACCTGAGCGGGAGTATAGCCGTCGATCTTGGCTTCTTCGGAGTTGACGTCGACGCCTTTTTTCTTCTGCGAGTTGAGGAATGCAGTCATTGCCACGCGGAGGCCACCCTGATCGGCGATATTTTCGCCAAGGGTGTACTGACCGTTGGCGTGGAGACCGGGGAGCACTTCCACCTCGTCAAACTGAGCGATGAGGCCTTTGGTCTTTTCCTCAAATGCCTTTGCATCCTCGGCAGTCCACCAGTCGGTCATATTGCCCTGAGCGTCGAAGTTGCGGCCCTGATCGTCAAATCCGTGAGTCATCTCGTGGCCGATCACCACACCGATACCGCCGTAGTTTTCGGCGTCGCTGGCTTCGGGATCAAAGAAGGGTGCCTGCAGGATGGCTGCGGGGAACACGATCTCGTTGGCCATGGGATTGTAGTAGGCGTTGACGGTCTGAGGAGTCATACCCCACTCGGTCTTGTCGACGGGCTTGCCCCACTTGGAGTAGAGCTCGCGCTGGTGCCACATCGATACGTTGTGCATATTCTCGTAGTAGCTCAGAGCGGGATCGATTTCCATCGACGAATAGTCTTTCCACTTGTCGGGGTAGCCGATCTTGACGGTAAAGGAGTTGAGCTTGTTGAGAGCCTGAGCTTTGGTGGAGTCGGTCATCCATTCAAGGTTGGTGATGTGTTCACCGAGAGCCTCGCGGAGATTCTCTACAAGGCCGAGCATATATTGCTTTGACGATTCGGGGAAATATTTCTCGACATAGAGCTGACCCACAGCCTCACCGAGAGCGCTTTCGGTAGCGCCGAGAGCGCGCTTCCAGCGGGGACGCTGCTCCTGCACGCCGCTCATCACCTTGCTGAACTCAAAAGAAGCGTCGGTGAAGGCGTCGGAGAGAGTCGGGGCGGCCTGAGCGACATATTTCCAAAGGTAGTAGTCCTTCAGTTCGCGGTCATTGAGCTGGGCGAAAAGTTTGTTGGACTTCTCGAGGCCCTTGAGCTCGGTCACGATTACAGTGTCGGGCGACTCGATACCCATTGTCTCGATGAAGAAACGGTCCCAAGGTATATTGGGATAGTCTGACTTGAGGCGGGCGAAAGTCATGGGATTATTCATGGCCTTGATATTGCGCGACTCCTCGCGGGTCATGGCTGACTCGGCTATAGAGGTCTCGATCTTCATCACGTTGTTCATGACGCGCTGAGCGTCGGCCTCGGCAAGACCGGCGTTCATCATCTGAGTGACGATGAGCTTCTTGTAAGCCTCGCGCACCTCAGTGTTGCGAGGGTCGTTTTCGAGGTAGTAATCGCGGTCGCCCAGACCGAGACCGCCACCCGATACATACATGGCGTATTCATTAGAGTTGGAGAGATTCTCCATGGGACCTGCGCCGAAAAGAGGGCTTGCGTAATTGCCGTGCATCCACAGGAAGAGGTCGGTCATCTCCTCGTGGGGAGTATTCTCGATTTTCTGCAGATGAGCCTGAATGGGAGCGGCACCCTCGGCATTGCGGCGGGCGGAGTCCATGGCCTGACTGTAGATGGTCCATACCTTGTGGTCAACCGAACCCGGCTGGGGATTGCGGTCGCCCAGATGGAGGATGAGCTGCTTCACGCGCTCCTCCGACGAGTCATTGAGGATATTGAACTGGCCGTAGCGAGCGTGCTCGGCGGTGAGGGGATGAGCCTTTTCCCATCCGGAATTGACGAAGGTGTAGAAATCTTCTCCGGCGGTGACGGTAGAGTCAAAATAGGCCTGATTCAGACTTTTCATGTGTTCGGAGCGAGAGCCTTGGCAACCGGTTGTTGCCACTACGGCAGAGGCTGCGAAAGCTAATGCAATGTGTAACGATTTCATTGAATATAGGTTAATATGATAATATACAGGGTAATTGCGCGGCAAAGTTACGACAAATTTCCCGAATAACCCCCACCGCCGCCCTGAATTTCTCTCCGCAACACGTGAGCGGCAATAAAAAAACTTCACTTGATCCGTATCAAATGAAGTTTCTTTGTGATCCCACTTGGGAAGCTCTACTTCTGTTGTATCCTAAAAATCAAATATTTATCAGTATAACTTTCATCAACTCCAACATTTGCTCCTACGGCGGATTGCCTCGCTTTTCGTAGCGTTGCTCCGCCGAAGCCATCAGAATCAGCTATGTCATTACTCGCAAGTTCTCTCACTTGTCATCTGCAGATATAACGATTATCAATGAATTTTAGTATTTGCATCTTGCTTAAATTCCTAAATGATAAATAATATCTAACTCCCGTGGATCTGCATATCCATCACATTCTGCCATACCAACAAACAGTCTAACGATGGATTCTTTTGTGTTTCTACCAAGAACTTTTAGTTCTGATACAGATTTTGGTATATCAAAAGAGTCTATCAATTCCATTTCTTGTTCGGAAATATGAAAAACTTTAAGAACTTCATTAATAAAGTTAATTTCATGTGGGTCAATAATCCCATCTGCTTCCATTATTTTAATGAGTATGCTTATTACTCCATATTGTTGAGACTTGGTAAGTTGTTCGGATATATTCATATTGACTGCATTTTAGATTTAAAGAACTCATGGTAGCGGTTTTCTCCAATATTAATGACAAGGAGATTCTCTTTAGCGCGGGTAATTCCAGTATATATCAGTTCGGGAGATGTCACAATATTATCATCGGTGAGTGAATCATTTTGAATTATACATATTATAGTCGGAGCTTCCCATCCTTTGAAACTTTGAATTGTTGAAAGTTTCAGATTATGGGTAACCATGGTGAAACGATTCTTCTCAACTTTTTCCAACCTATCATGATCACGCTTGTATTCGTAAGAGGCTTGTCGTGATTGTCGTGAAATCCTTTCAAGCATTTCCTTCTTGACAAATGTAACTGTAGTTTTATGTCCACAATCTGATCTATATTTATAATCGATAAATCGTATGATATCGGTTTGTGGAGCTATTATTGCAACGTCTTTATAGTCAATACTATTATCTTTTATGAAGTTCATACAAAGATTATATACATCTGCATACGTTGAAATTATATTATCATCATTTGATTTCGCAAT
>JAIDUB010000109.1 GCA_029060405.1 Duncaniella sp.
CTTCGCTGAGCTACGGCGGCGCCGGTTACGAATAATTCAGCGCCCACGGGCGCTATTTGATTTTTGACACAGCCTCACTGAGCAAGTATCATAACGAATAAAATTCCGTGAATGCGCGGATGGTCATGTCGTGGTCGGCAACCGAGGCGGTTTCCCGGGCTGAGTGCATGGCCCATAGGGCGGCTCCCATATCCACACCCCGGAGATCAATCTGCGATGTCAGTATATTGCCGAGTGTTGAGCCTCCGGCCACGTCGCTGTGATTTACGAAATACTGGCACGGAACGCCTGCACGGTCGCATATCGAGCGGAACACTGCCGCTGAGTCGGCATCGGTCATGTACTTGCAGTTGGCATTGATCTTTATTACAGGACCTCCTCCGAGAGCGGGATGGTTGGTGGGATCCTGTTTCTCTACGTAATTTGGATGAACACCGTGAGCATTGTCGGCCGAAATCATGAAAGAATTGTCGATTGCACGGAAATAGTCCTCCTCGTTACCTCCTAAGCAGGCATTAATGCGGCGTAACATATGGTCGAGCACCGGAGAGGCAGCGCCTTGCTTGGTACCCGAGCCGGTTTCCTCGTTGTCAAATATGGCCATAAAGCGGGTAGCGTCGCTGTCGGCAGGGGCTTCGAGCAGCGCGGTCAAGGCGGCATGCACCATCGACAGGTCGTCAAGACGACCCGAGGTAATGAACTCATCGTGCAGTCCCAGACGGCATGCGGGAGTGGTGTCGTAGAGCGAAAGGTCGAAATCGAGTATATCGGCCTTTTCCACGCCGGTCTCTTCGGCTACGAGATTCAGCAGCATGTCGTCTTTTTCAGCCGCTTCCTTTACGAGAGCTATCACCGGGAGCATATCTTTCTGGCGGGAGAGATGATTCCCTTCGTTGACCTGACGATTGAAATGGATGGCCAGATGCGGAATGGTGAGAAGCGGACGGCGGGTGTGAAGCAGTTTTGTAGCCGGATGAAGCGGCGAGCCGGTCTTGACTATTACTCTGCCGGCAACGGATAGAGGACGGTCAAACCATGTATAAAGAATCGGACCGCCATAAACCTCCACATTGAGTTTTACCGCGCCGCCGGGACACAGTATTTCAGCGTGAGGCTTGATGCGGAAGCATGGCGAATCGGAGTGGGCCGATATGATGTGAAAACCGTCGGAATTATTTCCTTTGCCTGCGATAAAAGCAAATATCGCGCTTGAATTTTTTACGATATAGTATTTTCCACCCTTTTCAAGATGCCATTTTTCCGTCTGTTCAAGACGAGTGAAACCGGCATTATCGAGCCTTGCCGCAACCTGAGCTGCGGCAAGGAAATTAACTGGTGAGTTGTCAAGAAATCTTATAAGATCGTCGATGTGAGAATCAGTAAGCTGCATCGTCGGTGGAATTTTTGTCTTTAGAATCCATCTTATACCAAGCATATGCGATATAGGCAACCACAACCGGGATTATAACCGATACCCACGACATCACTTTCAGGGTGAAAAGCGACGACGAGCTGTTGCTGATGGTGAGCGATGAAGCCGAGTCGAGAAGCGAGGGATAGTAGGGGGTGTTGTTGTAGCCGGCTACCCAGAAGAGAGTCAGCACCACGAGCACCGTACCGATTCCGGTCCACCATATTCCGCAGGTGAATTTCTTGGCGAATACCGAGCGGAGTACACCATAGAGCACCATCACTACACCGGCGAGCAGTATCACGAGACACCACCACATATCCACGTAGTTGAGGAAATACTTGTAGGGAACTTCGCGGTAAGTGCTGTTCCATCCGTTGAGTCCGCTGTCGGTTACGGTTTCAAGTCCTGTGGCGGTGAGGAGCACGGCAAGGAATACGAGGAAAAACATCACGAAAATGGCACCGTTGATGAGTACTGACCGCTTGTTGAGGTTGAAAAATTCCTCATCGTCGGCATCATGATTCATGAAGTAGAGCGCAGCCTGAGTGCGGGCAAGGAAAAGCACTGTCACACCGAGCAGAAGGTTTTTCCAGTTGAAGATGGCTTCCCATCCGTGGGTATCGGCCCACTGTGATATTACGGGTGCGCCGGCATCGAGAATATTGGTTTTTTCAACTGTGAACTCAGCTCCGAAAAACATCATCGCCACAGCCACACCGAGCAGTATGCAGCCCACGCAACCGTTGAAGAGCAGAAATACATCGTAGGTGCGGGTGCCGAACAGATTGCCCTGCTTGGCGCGGAACTCATAGCTGACGGCCTGAAGCACGAAGCTGATGAGAATCGTCATCCACAGCCAGTAGGCGCCGCCGAAACTTGTGGAATAAAACAGCGGGAATGATGCGAAAAACGCGCCGCCAAACACTACTAGAGTAGTGAACGTCAGCTCCCACTTGTGACCGAGAGCACTTATCATATACTTAGTGGCGAGTTCGTTTTTCCGGCGGCAGAGCAGCATTGACTGTCCGCCCTGTACGAAAAGCAGAAACACCAGTATGGCACCTAATACTGAAATAAGAAGCCACCAATATTGTTGTAATAATTCAAGATTCATGGTTACGACTCTTTAGATTGCTTTGAGATTTGTTTGATCATGATGCGCACTTCGGCGGCAAGGAGGCATGTGAATACTACGGCAAACATCCAGAACGTGAGCTGAACTGAAGCCGTGGTGATTTCAGATATGGCGGCTCTGTTAGGCATGAGATCCTGAATGATCCATGGCTGACGGCCGACCTCGGCGGTGACCCAGCCGGCCTGAGAGCATATCCATGCGATAGCTATGGAGAGCATTGCAATCCACTGCATCCAGCGACGCTCGAGAAGTTCACGACGGTAGTATGCGGCCCAGAGAACTACAAAGAGGAGCAGGGTGAGGAAGCCTCCGCATATCACCATGATGTGGAATGCGTAGAAAGTGGTGGCAACCGGGGGAACTGCCTCCTGAGGTGAATCAAGATAGCCGTATCCGAAATACTGATAATTGGCTTTTATGCGCTCTGAAGCCTCGGCCATAGCTGCGGTGTCGCCTTCGGTGAGAGCCTTGTCGAAGTTGCGGAGTGCTTCGTGAGCTTCGCGGCCGTATTCTATGCGGGCCGCATAGTTGGCAGTAGTCATTTCTTTACCGTCGGCATCCGATGCTTTACCGTCGATAATATCATAAATACCGGGGACATAGGCATTGAAATCGCTGTGAGCGAGGAATGAAAGTCCGCCGGGGATACCGAACTTGAATACAAACGGATCTTCGCCGGGCTTCATGTCTTCCTGACAGCGGAGGATACCGAACCCTACAAGCTCCTGATTGCAACCTCCGTCATAAAGACCTTCCATGGCGGCGAGTTTCATAGGCTGCACACGGGCTACATTGACTGCTGAGCCGTGTCCGGTCATGATGGTAAGCAGCATACCTGCTACTCCTACCCATGCACCTACCTTGATGGACTTCATGGCATCGTCGGTGCGACGGTTTTTGAGAAGCAGCCAAGAGCTCACGCCTATCACGAACACAGCGCCGAGCACCCAGCCGTCGAATACCGTATGGAAAAACTTGTTGACTGCAACAGGAGAAAATGCTACAGCCCAAAAGTCGTCCATGATGTTTCGCATCTGAGCGGGATCAAATTCCATACCTGCAGGATACTGCATCCACGCGTTGGCCACGAGAATCCACAGCGCCGAGATGGATGCACCGATAGCCGTGAGCCATGTGGCGGTGAGGTGGAAGCCGCGGCTCACCTTGTTCCAGCCGAAGAACATTACGGCAATAAACGTAGATTCGAGGAAAAACGCAAGCAGGCCTTCGATGGCAAGCGGAGCTCCGAATATGTCGCCCACGAACCAGCTGTAGTTGGACCAGTTGGTGCCGAACTCAAATTCAAGGATGATACCTGTAGCTACGCCTATAGCAAAGTTGATGCCGAAAAGCGTCATCCAGAACTTTGTGATTTTGAGCCACTGCTCGCTTTTGGTGCGATAGTAGATCGTCTCCATTATTCCCACTATCACCGAGAGCCCCAGTGTGAGCGGGACAAACAGCCAGTGGAACATCGCTGTGAGGGCAAACTGTGCTCTCGACCAGTCGACTACACTCATTAAGTCGTTCATAAATAATAGAAGTGGTAAGTTAGGGTTAGATAATTAAAATTGATTTTTCAGCGTGAAATAAGATTGCTCCTGACGGCTGCCGCGCGCTCGGTATCGGTAGAGTAGTCGCGGCTCAGTATATCGGGAAAGAAAAACAGTTTCATCACGGCAAAAAGGATGAAAAGTTTTATGAGGATTATTGCCCACAGACTGCGGCCAACGGTCATGGACCGAAAGCCTTCGAGATAAAACCGGAATACTTTTCCGGGTAATGACAGTAGGGTAGAGGCTGTACTTTTCATGACTTCAAGCGCGATTTTATCAGTCGGGCGGGATTGCCGCCAATGACAGAATATTCGGGAAATTTTTTTGTCACGACCGCTCCGGCTCCCACTATAGTGCCTCGGGCGACTGTCACACCCGGCAGAATGATTGCATTGGTGCCGAGCCACACATCGTCTTCAATCACCACGGGCTTTTTCTCGGCTGAACCCTGAAAGCACATGGGAATGTCGGTGCGCGAAAAATTATGATTGGTATTTATCACCGTCACACCGGGAGCCATCATTACATGGCTGCCGATCCTGATATCATTCGGCAGGTGGCAGGAACTTCCTATGCCGCTGTAGTCACCTATTTCAATTCCGGCTCCGGACCCGAAATAGGCCTTGCGGTCGACGGTGGATATATTGCCGCATTTTTTGAAAATGTGTCTTACGCAAAATATGCGGAAACGGTTGAAGATCCTACCTCCATAGGGGGAATATGACCCCGGAAGATGGGTAGCAAGCCAATAATAGAGAATAAGAAATATCGTTCGCATACACACGGTAAAGATTATGACTTACAAATATAATGAAAAAATTATCTCCACGCAGGTTATATCAGTCTTTTTTTATAAATTTGTATTACAATCGATAAAAAATCCATACCATGACCCGACCTGACGTATCCGTAATAATTCCCGTATACAATGCCGCCAAATACATTGAAAAATGTATTGATTCGATATTGTCGCAGCCGGTAGAGAATATTGAGGTGGTGGCAGTCAATGATGCGTCGTCCGACGACAGTGCGGAAATACTCGCCCGTCTGTCGGCCGCCGATTCACGCATAAAGGTCATCAACAAACCTCAAAACGAAGGCTCGATGATGGCACGCCACACGGGTTACAAAGTAGCTCAAGGCCGGTACTTCGCCTTTGTCGACGCCGACGATTATCTGCCGGCCGGCTCTCTGCGTCACCTTCTGGATAAGGCGGCAGAAGTTAAAGCTGATATAGTTATAGGAGATTTTATACTTGAAGGGTCAGATGGCAGAACGCAGCGGCTTCATCGTCATGGAAAGTTTGATTCGAGCGCAGATTCCTATATGCGTTACATACTTAACGGCGGAGGAAACTCTTCCATGTGTGGTGCAGTATTTGACCGGAGACTTTTTGATGATTTCGATTATCCGGAAATAAAACATATGTGCTTCAGCGATGACAGGGTCGTCATGACGACAATGATGGTGAACGCTCAACCCAAAATGGCTTCAATAGATGAAGTAACGTATTCTTATTTCGTAAATTATGAATCCATGACCAGAAGCAGACTTGATGAGAAAAGAGAGAGGGAGGTTCTTGAAAGTCTGTATTTTTGTTACAATCTACTTAACGGCATGACCGACAAGTTTCGTAAAGAAAATGATGCTTTTCTATCAAGATACCTGAGCCTGCATATTGAAAAGGGTAACCGGGTAACTGATATTGCAGGCTTTAACGATAATATCTCAGATTTGATGAAATTCAGTAATTTTCGCAAGAATCTTGGACTAAGGCTTGCAGTGCACACTCAGTTATGTAAGATTGTTCCTTATTATGGAAAGCTGTGCTCAGCAGCCAGAGTAAGGATAAGGCATTTACTCGGCAGGTAACAGGGTGGTTCCGGACTGCTCCTCGTCTTTTTTAAGGTGAATATCGTCTTTGGAAGTGTATTGCGTGCCCAGCAGTATATAAAACATTATGCTGCAATAATATAGGTTAATAAGGGCATCGCTATAGAAGAACAAAAACAGTAATTGGAATCCTACGAAAAATTTGATGTTCAGACCGTTTGTTACTATCGAGCGTGGTGAAAACATCGATAATAAAAGCCATAGATTCCAGATCAAGCCTAATATTCCCAACTCAACTATTATGTAGAATATCCAAGGCTTGGAACCACGAAGAAGCCAAATGTAACGTTTACTGAATGGAGTGAAACCTACTACATTAGTTCCCTTAAATTGACCTAATCCGGCTCCCCACAACATACTTTTGTGGGACTCTTTAAAAATAGAAGGTAAAACAATCAATTTCGAGAAGCGAGGAATATCGATAATATTTCCCCATGTATCATCAACCTCAAGGCCATCGTCCTCAACAGCCAAGGCTACGTTGACCACATGTTCGGTGCTTTCGCCAAACAGATATTGATTTACGAATTCATATGATAATACCCTGTCAGCATCCTGATCCGTAACCTTAAGATACAAGATTCCAAGTCCGGAAATAACCACGAGCATCAGAGGTAAAATCCATATGAGTTGTTTTACCATCTTGATTTTAAGAGGTAAAAGCAGAAGGAAAAACGCAACAAGATATAGGAAGCTTGCTTTGGTTTCATTAAAGAACGTCGGGAGCAACAGCAGGAAGTACAAGTAGTTACGTCGTAAAGAACCGGCGAAATCGCTGTAATCCCAACGCTTTGATACCAGATAGAAAGATGATGCGTAGATCAAAGCTGAAACCATTCCCGAACTCCAGTCGCCTAATGAACCACCCACTCTGTCACCGGCACCGTATTTCATAAACTGCCACGCTACACAAGGAATCTGCAATATTAGAAAGTAAAGCAACAGTTTATCGAAAGAACTGATAAATCGATCGGCATTTTTTCCACTCATAAAGTGTCGAAGAATCGGAATAGCAAAGATCAGTCCGAAATATGTGCGCGTACCATTTAAAGTAATTACTAAACCTTCCCGATTCAATATAATGGATGATATGATTCCGAGAATCAGAAATATAGCAAGAACTGTAATATCCCTGCGGTTTTTGACAAACATTACACCTAACCACAGAAAGATTGCATCAGCGATAAGAAATACTGCAACATGGAGCGATTTCAGCGGGGTTATCATCTCCTGTGACACGAAACCAAACGTCAGCATTACCCATAATGTGACGAAAAAGATTCGTGAATATAACAGGTATTTCTCTACCATTCGAGTGCGGAATTAAAGCTTCCTTGGTTACTTGTCGTTTCCGTAGCCGTAACCGTAAGATTTCTTGGTCGTAGTGCCGTTGATTACCACCGAGAGTTTCTTCAATCGGTTTTCGTCGTAAATGTCCTGAATGAATTTCAGGTCGGAGAGCGGGGTATAATTGATACGGCATACGTAGATGGTAGCGTCACTTATGCGTGACAGCGTGAATGTATCGCTGACCATACCTACGGGGGCTGAATCGACTATGATGAAATCATACATAGTGCGCAGCTGCGCAAACAGAGAGTCGACTTTCTCCGAGGCGAGAAGCTCGGCAGGATTGGGGGGTATGGGACCGGATGTGATCACATCGAGACCTTTTACCTCAGGAACTGGCGTGATGAGCTGATCTATCTTCACGGTGTCGGTCGACAGATACTGTGTAAGCCCGAAATGCGGATGGATATTCATGTATTCGACAAGACGCGGCTTGCGGATATCCATACCCACAAGAAGCACTTTCTTGCCAAGCAGTGCCAGCGATGCGGCAAGATTTATGGAAATGAATGACTTGCCTTCGCCCGAAGTAGTGGAGGTTAGCAATACAACCTTATCGTCGGCATTATTGAGCATAAAGAGGAGATTGCTGCGGATGAGGCGGAACAGCTCGGCGGCTGATGAATGATTTTCAGCTGTAGCAATGAGTGTCTTGCCGGAGCGGTCGGCACACATTTCACCGAGAATAGGTGTGGTAAGAGCATCCTCGACTTCAGTGCGCGAGTCAAAGCGGTTGCGTATAATCTTCCGCAGATATAATCCTACAGGCGGAACCATCAAACCGAAGAGCAGGAAGAGAAGAATATAAATCTTGCTGTTGATGCTTACAGGGTCAGAAAGCACATAAGCCTCATCAACCACCACTCCCTTGGGAAGCGCATTGGCGAGCATGATCGAAGTTTCTTCTTTGCGCTGGAGCAGGAACAGGTACAACTGTTGCTTAATTTCCTGCTGGCGACGCAGATCCACGTATTCATATTCCTGCGTAGGTGCCTGACCAAGACGTCCTTTTACTGACTCGTGCTCCTTTTTAATCTCATTGAGAGCTACAAGCGAATTATCATAGGCGCGCTGAAGTGAAAGACGCAAGTTCTCACGCATCGCGTCGAGCTGAGTTTCAAGGCTCTTAATCGCGAGATTCTCCGGAGCCACATTATCAAGAAGCTCGATACGTTTAAGTACAATGGTGTTGTATGCCGTGATGGCCTCAGCAAGCGCTTTTTCGTCGACTGATACAGGTACAAGGCTATAATTATTGGCCGGATTCTTAAAGAAGTCAAGCGTCATCTGAAGGATATCAGCCTTGGTTTGTGCGGTAAGCAGGCTTTCCTCGATTTTACCGCGCTTCTCAGCCTGATATTTTGCCTCGGCCTCAAACTCAACAAGATTGTTGTTTTCCTTGAACTTACGTATGTTGATTTCAGCATCGTTGAGATCCTGGCCTATCGATGCAAGACGCTCCTCGATAAACTCGAGGGTATTGGTGGTCTGCATGTTGTTGTCGGTGATGCCGTGGGCATTGTATGTGGCAATAACCGAATTGAGCAGCGTGCAACCGTAGTCAGGATTCTCTGTATTGACCCACAGTGTAATTACATTACCCTTTCGTGAAGGAATATCGCTGTCTATAAGGTCGGCGAGAATTTCAGCCGTAGATCCATATCCGCGGAATGAGATAGTGGTTTTAACAGATTCCCCCTCGGGATAATATTTTGTTTTTGCGATAGTGAAGTTTCCGTAAGGAGTCTCTACGGTAGCAGGCAGTTCAGCCTTGTGGACTTCAGTTATAGTTTTTTTCTTGGCGAGCACCTCTATGTCGGCCAATCCTTTTTTGTTTACCTTGATTTTGAAGGCAAGGTTGGTCGATAAAGTATCGGGCACCGACGGATCACAGGTCACATCGACAGGAAAGTCGGGATAAGCGAGATCATGCTTGAGGAATCCGGTGCGGACTATATGAGTCTTGTTTATACCAAGTTCTTTGGCTACATCGCGATAGATACTGTGGGAGGTCAGACGGAATATTTCATCGTCGACTTTCGCACTTGAGCCGAATAATTCGCCCAGCGATCCGAAGTTGCTGAGAAGATTATTACCCTCCTCCTGAATAAGCACGTTGGCTCTAACATCATAAACCGGATTCTTAGTGCGTGAATAAAGATAGCCGAGAATACCGAACACGACTATCGAGATCGCAAAAAGATACCAATGTGATAGATAAGTGGAGAAGAGATGACGGAAGTTGATGAAATCTGCGCGATTTTTTTTATTGGTTGACATGACTTCAGGCTACGGATCTGGTTGTTATTTCACTGTAAGAGCTATGACGAGCGATGCTATGACTGATGCGGCGCTTACAACGGTGGATGTCACCTGAAGCTTGTAGGCGTTGTCCTGATTGTAGCGGGCATTTGCTTCGCGCACCTTATTGGGCTCTATATAGATATAATCGTTCTGCTTAAGATAATAGTAGGGTGAATTGAGCAGATCTTTTGACGAAAGATCCACTCGCGCATATGTGCGCTTGCCGTTTTCTTCTCTGATTACCAATACATTGTCACGACTTCCGTAGGGGGTGAGATCACCGGCTTCGGATATTGCTTCAAGAATCGTCATGCGGCTGTTGGGGACTTTTACTATCGAAGGTTTGGCAACCTCACCGGCCACGATGACCTTGAAATTTATAAGCTCAACCCTGACTATGGGATCCTGCACCTCTTTGGAAATACGGCTCGTGAGTTCCTCGGCTACCTGTTCGGTAGTAAGTCCTTCCACATGTACTTTGCCAAGAACGGGAAACTCGATATCTCCCTTGCTGTCGACAATATATGTGAGAAACTGCGGAGATGACGGACGCAATACGTCATCACGCGTTGCAGGGTTGCTGAGAGGTGTCTGATAGGCGGCTACGGCATTCATGTTGAAAGCCGATACGGATATGAACAATTCGTCGTCGGGCTGCACCGTAGGGACATAGTTGAAAGACTCAAGAGTTCCTGCCGAGCCCGGAAGATCCTTGAAATAGGGGAGTGCCGATTTGTGAGAACTGCATGCCGACATGGCAAGCAGAAATATGAGAGAGGCAAGAACTGATTGCAATTTCATGATGAAATGATGGTGGTAATTTTTGAAAGTCAATATTAGGTTTGAAATGATGTAACTTTATGGCAAAGGTACAACGTTTCACTTAATTTAACGCCGATTCCGCCGCTATATTATAAAAATATTGAAAAAAATCGTCATCGGGTGGCCTGAAATGATATTTTCTTGAACATAAATATAGGTATGGTACCGCCTATGACCATACACAGCAATATGCATATACAGGTCAGTCCGTTGTCGGCGAGCAGAGAAAAATAGTGCTCAAACCGCTCGGTGCCCGAGTATATCACGCTGAGAGCCATCGCTCCGAATGCCTTGTAGGCATATATTCCGGGAATCATGGGCAGAAGGGCGGGAAAAAGACAAGCCTCGGGGGGCGTGTGGGCCTTGCGGCAGAAGGCCACTGCTAGCAATCCTACTATGAACGACGCTATCAGCGAGGCGGCCGCTATATGGCATCCGAAATTATTAAGGAGCAGAAAACGGCTTGAGTGCCCGGCGGCGGCAATTATGGCGCAGTAGGCATACAGCCGTTTGGGTGGCCTGCTTATGGCGGCAAAACCGGTGGCGGCGAGTGCCGCGAAAAATGCGTCCTGTATAAATGATTGCCACATAAGAAATACTTTTTAAAACATTCCTGTGCCGGTGATGAGCATTCCCGCGCACAATCCTATCGAGAGGCATGCCGTCAATACGGCAGCATCGACAAAACGTGACAGCGCGCATATATAGTGCCGGTAAAGCATGTCGCTGAACGAGTTGAGGAATGGAATGCCGGGCACGAGGTAAAGCACGCTCGTTGCGAGCGCGATGTGGGGCGTGGTGCCGAGATCCATTACCTCGCATGTCGCTCCTATTACTGATGATACAAGCGAGCAAATCATCACCATGACCCAAACATCAATTTTCCTTGACAGTAAAATCTGTTTCAATCTGTAACCGGCGGCAGTGGCAAGAGCCACTATTCCCATAGCCACTATGTCACCTCCGAAAAGTCGGCAGAAAGAAGCGTTGGCGATGGCGACGAGGCCGAGAAGAATCCACCCGTTCTGATGCTCGCATGTGGCTATATGATTGAAGCGGTGAAGTGCCTCATCGAAATCTACACGGCCGTCGGCTATTTCCCAGCTCAATTCGCTTAGCCTCGTGTTTACGTAGAAACTGATGGGTGTGCGTGCAGTCTCCACTACCATAGTCACACTTTCTTCCGTCTCATTGTCGATCACCGACAGGCTTATATGCCTCGGCATGATGTAGCTGACAATCCTCATGCCGAATGTGGCTGCTATACGGTCGATATTGTGTTCGAGACGTATGCATGTGGCTCCACACCCTATCAGCAACGCGCTGTAGCGGGAAAGAAATGAACACAGTTCCTTGACCGACGGACGCCGGCACCGGCACGCCTGTCCCTTCTCAGCCGCGAGCGATACGGATTCTGACGGAGTTATGCTTATCTGCATTATATAACCGTATATCCGGCCTCGGCAAGAGCCTTATGGATTGCTTTGATGTGCTCGTGGTTGCGGGTCTCGATTTCCACGCGGAGCAGACAGTCGTTGATAGCCGAGCGATCGGTGTTGCGTTCATGGACCACCGATAATATATTGGCTCCGTTGGCTCCAAGCACCGCGCATACACCCGAAAGTTCTCCGGGTTTGTCGGAGAGGTCGATGGTGATGGTGCAGTCGCGGCCGCTTTTCACAAGTCCGCGTGTAATAACTCGGTTGAGGATATTCACGTCGATATTTCCGCCCGACACAATTGCTACCGTTTTCTTACCTTTTACAGGTATCTTATTGAACATCACCGCTGCCACAGATACGGCTCCGGCTCCTTCCGATACAAGCTTCTGCTGCTCGATCAGTGCGAGAATCGCAGCCGCGATTTCATCCTCGCTCACAGTTACTATTTCGTCGACATACTGCTTGCACATTTCAAACGTATTCACGCCCGGCTCCTTGACCGAGATACCGTCGGCGATGGTAGACACAGCGGGAAGAGTCACACGATTATTGTCGCGGAGCGACTCCACCATCGACGGTGCGCCCTGAGCCTGCACGCCATATACTTTCACTTCGGGTTTCAGCGACTTGAGGGTAAACGCGATGCCGGAAATCAATCCACCGCCACCCACAGGCACCACTACAGCCTCCACATCGGGCATTTCCTCCAGAATCTCCAGAGCTACGGTTCCCTGACCTGCTATAACGAGTGGGTCGTCAAAGGGATGAACGAATGTATATCCGTGCTCGTCGCGCAGTTCGAGCGCTTTTTTGTAGGCGTCGTCATACACACCGGGTACAAGCACAACTTCAGCACCAAGCCGGCGGGTTGCCTCGATCTTCGAGAGCGGGGCACCGGCGGGCAGACATATTATCGAGCGAATGCCATTGTCGGTAGCGCCTTTGGCCACTCCTTGCGCATGATTGCCCGCCGAGCATGCAATCACACCACGCGACTTTTCCTCATCGGAAAGCTGCGAAATTTTATAATATGCTCCGCGGAGCTTGAACGAACCGGTGTGTTGCAGACACTCGGGCTTTATGTACAGGTCTACGTCGGGATTGATGCGTGGTACGCTTATAAGGCTCGGATGCCGCGCAACATTGCGCAACACCTGAGCCGCTTTGTATACTTCCGAAATTTCAAACGGAGTTGCCATATTTATTTCTTTGTAGTCTTTTTATCTTTCTTAATTTCCGGAGCCGGGCGACGCATCCTGAGCACCATAGCCGAGCGTGGCGGCATGTAAAGTTTGAGCCATTCCCTGCCGCTGGGAGCGAAAAGGGGATCGGTGATGGTGAGGTGCGACACGGTTTCGTCGATATTGCCGTAGCCTCCGAATGCCGGATTGTCGGTCGACAGCACCACATCATATTCGCCTGCGGGTGCGAGTATGCCATAGCCGGTAAACGACTGCGACGGATTGAAATTGAATACAAACACGAGATCGCCTCTCATGAACGCCAGCACCTGATCGGAGTCTTTCTCCCAAAGTTTTACCACAGGCGTAGCCTGAAAATTGTAATAACCTGAAAGAAGATGTATCATCGCGTTGTCGAAGTCATTCAGATATATGTACTTCAACTCTTCACGGTCAACGAGATCCCACTGGCGCCGAGCGTATTTGTAGCTCCACCCGTTGCCTTCGCGCGGGAAGTCGATCCACTCGGGATGTCCGAATTCGTTGCCCATGAAATTAAGGTAGCCGCCGTTAATGGTCGCAGCTGTGACAAGGCGTATCATCTTGTGAAGGGCGATACCGCGTGCCACGGTCATATTGTCATCGTCCTTCATCATGTGCCAGTACATTTCTTTGTCGATAAGACGGAATATCACGGTCTTGTCACCTACGAGAGCCTGATCATGGCTTTCAACATATGAAATCGTCTTTTCGTCGGAGCGGCGGTTGGTGAGCTCCCAGAATATCGAGGTCGGATGCCAATCCTCGTCTTTTTTTTCTTTGAGCATCTTGATCCAATAGTCGGGAATACCCATGGCCATGCGGTAGTCAAACCCAATACCGCCGTCGCGCACCGGCACTGCCAGACCCGGCATACCGCTCATCTCCTCGGCTATGGTGATGGCGTTGCGGTTGATTTCGTGTATAAGTTTGTTGGCTAGGGTGAGGTATGTGATGGCATTTGTATCCTGTCCTCCGTTATAGTAATCGTCGTAAGAGCCGAAAGCCTGTCCGAGACCGTGATTATAATAGAGCATGGAGGTAACGCCGTCGAAACGGAATCCGTCAAATTTATATTCCTCCATCCAGTATTTGCAGTTGCTGAGCAGGAAGTGAAGCACTTCGTTTTTGCCGTAGTCGAAGCATAGTGAATCCCATGCCGGATGTTCGCGGCGACCGTCGCCATAGAAATACAGGTCGGGACTTCCGTCGAGACGTCCCAGCCCCTCCACTTCATTTTTTACGGCGTGGCTGTGCACGATATCCATGATAACGGCAATACCGAGTTCATGGGCGTGGTCGATAAGCGATTTAAGTTCCTCGGGTGTGCCGAAACGCGACGACGCAGCGTAGAAGCTCGATACGTGGTAGCCGAATGAGCCGTAGTAGGGATGCTCCTGAATAGCCATGATCTGGATGGCGTTGTAGCCGTCGGCGGCAATGCGCGGCAGTACGAGATCGCGGAATTCGGTATATGTACCCACGCCCTCTTTCTCCTGAGCCATACCGATATGGCACTCGTAGATGAGCAGCGGCCGGGTATTGGGACGGAATTTTTTCACGTTCCATTTATAGGCGGTATCGGGCTTCCATACCTGAGCCGAGAATACTTTGGTGTTCTCATCCTGTACAACACGTGTGGCATATGCCGGGATGCGTTCACCGCTCCCGCCGTCCCACTTCACGAGCATCTTGTACAGGTCACCGTGGCGTATGTCGCCGGGCTTTAGCTTTATTTCCCACACGCCTCCGTCGCGACGCTTCAGGGCATATTTTTTCATCACTTTCCACTTCGAGAAGTCGCCTATGAGATTGATTTCAGTAGCGTTGGGAGCCCATTCGCGGAACACCCATCCGCCGTCGGCTGCAGGGTGCAATCCGAAATAGTTGTGAGCATTGGCAAAGTTTGACAGCGAGCCTGCTTCGGAAGTAAGGTCAGCCTCTTTGTTCACGGCATCGATGTGGCGTCCGTTGATGGCGTCGGCAAAAGGCTTGAGCCACGGATCGTTTTTAATGATATTCAGAGTCTTCACGGTTGAATGATGATTACGGAGGTGAAACGTTTACAAATGTAGTCAATAATATCGAGATGACAAAAAAATATTGGACCATCCTCACATGCCGTTCAAAAAAATTGCGTAATTTTGTACACACATTAATATAGCGTAACTTATATATGAACAATATCAGAATACTTTCGGCAGCCGCTTCGTTAGGAGTGCTCTTGCTCAGCGGTTGCGGCAACGGAAATAAATGGACAGTGAAAGGCGAGCTTGACCCCGCTGCGGGCAATATGATAGCGGTGGAGGCAAGTGACAACGGCCGCTGGTATGTGCTCGACTCCGTTAAGGTGAGCGACAGCGGCAAGTTCTCATTTTCTCACGAAGCCATGGGCTATCCCGACGTATACCGTCTGCGCAACGATAATGTTACCGTATATTTCCCCGTCGACAGCATCGAGACAGTATCTGTGAGCCACGATGGGGGGCGTTATATGCTGGCCGGTACTCCTCAGGCTGATATGATGATGAAAGCCGATTCCATAATCGCGCTTGACATTCCAGAGCCTGAAATGAAAAATGCCCTTGCACGCCTCATTCTTACCGATCCCTCTTCCATTACGTCTTATTACGCCATCAACCGCAAGATCGCCGGAAAACCGCTTTTTGATCCTGCCGTGAAGAAAGATCTCAGGGTAATAGGCGCTGTAGCTAATGCCTACAATGAGCAGCGTCCGGCTGACCCGCGTTCAGCTTACCTGAAACGCCTGTATCTGAGCAGCCGCCGTCAGGCCGGCGAAGGTGGAACTACAGTTCTCGCCAATGAGATAAATGCGCCCGAGATAAATCTTTATGATAATACGGGAGTGCGCCGCTCGCTCAACGAACTTGCTTCGCAGGGCAAGGTGGTGGTGCTCAATTTCACCTCCTATGTAGCCGAGGAGTCGCCCGCGTTCAATCTGCTGCTCAATTCCATATATGAGAAATATCACGGCGCAGGACTGGAGATATATCAGGTTGCGCTCGACGATGACGAATACAACTGGAAACGCTCTGCCGACAATCTGCCGTGGATTACCGTGATCAACGACGCGCACAACAGCAGTCAGGTACTTCTTGACTATAACGTGGGTTCTATCCCCACGGTGTTTATTCTCAACCGTAACGGCGATGTAGTGGAACGGGTCACCGATCTCGGTGAGCTCGAAAAACTCGTGGCCAAGTATATGTAACTATTAGGTGAAACTGCTCTATAAGTTTCTGCGCTTCATATTCGTATCGCTGCTGCTGGTGGTTCCGGTAGCAGCGGTCATGCTTTATGTGGTGCTCTCGATTCCGGGAGTGCAGCGGGGCATTCGCAATATAGCGCAACGGGAGCTTACTGAGCTTCTCGGCAGCCGTGTCGAGATAGGTAAGGTGCAGATTGCACCCTTTAACCGATTGACAGTCAGTGATGCCGTGGTGCTCGATTCGGCAGGGGTGGAAGCTCTCACCGTAGGACATCTCGGGGCAGGTATCTCTCTTACCGACCTGATACTGCATGGAAGAGTGGTGGTATCGTATACCGAATTGGTTGATTTCCATCTTACGCTATATCGTGATTCCGCATCCTCCCCGCTTAATATCGAGCCGATTATCCGAAGATTGAAAGGAAAGGACGGAGGAAAGAAGCGGAATTTCGAGCTGGCAGTCAATACCGTAGTGATACGGCGGGGTTCGATGGACTATGATGTGAAGTCGGCTCCTGACGGTGATGCGTCACGGTTTGACCGTAATCACATAAGTCTGCGCGGTTTCAGAGCCGACGTGACAATCCCCGAAATCAGTAACGAGTCGGTGGAGGTGGAGGTAAAGCGTTTCGCTGTAGAGGAAAAAAGCGGAGCAGCGATATCCAATATGCGATTTAATTTCCGTACCGATCATTCGGGCACGAGTATCACCGATTTTCGACTTGATTCAGGCTCGTCGCGGCTGCTGCTCAGTACCGTGTCGAGCAATATACCGTTGCTAGATATCAAAAATTTTGACGTTCAGGCAGCTGATGTCGAGGTTGCTACGCTTCCGGGCACAGTGATACGTCCGTCGGATTTCGCTTCTTTTCTGCCTCAACTTGCCGGGTTAAACCGCGACATCGAGTTAGCCCTTGAGGTTGACGGGCGTATCGATGACTTGCGTATTAAGCGCCTGTCGGTCGATGCACGCGACGGCGCACTTTCCCTCAACACCTCAGGCTCGGTCTATGATATCACCTCGGGTGCATGCGGAATGCATGTGGAGCTGGATAGAATCAATCTTGCTGCGGCTCCGGATTTCACCACCGCAGTTATCGGTGCTTTTACAGATCTATCGGAAGGAAATCGTCTTATGCTGGAGCGTGCCGGCACTGTAGATATGCTCGGCCGGCTGTCGCTTACGCCCCGGCCTTTAAGCGCGGGTTTTGACGGTTCGGTATCATGCGAGGCGGGAGTGGTGGATATTGTCGCTGACTATGCTGAATCTGAAGGAAGTAATGTGAAAACTGTCGACGGCACGATATCAACCAGAGATCTGTCGCCCGACGTATTGCTTGCGTCACGATCTTTGTTTCTCACTCATGTTTCGGGTACGGTGGAAGGAAATGTGGCTGTTGCCGGACTTGACACCGAGGGAAACGTTGAGGCCGCGTTCAGCAACATAGGTATTAACGGACATGAGATTTCAGGCCTGAAAGTTGAAGCCCGCATGGCTGCCGCGCGAATTTCGGCCAATGTGGTTTCGACCGATGTGGATTTCGCCACACGCATGAGCGCCGACTGTGACCTGTCGGGAGAGCTTCCCGCGGTAAAACTTGTGGGGCAGTTTGACAATATCGACCTGTCGGCATTTATTCCCGGCGGACTGCTGGCGTCGACTACCTGCGGGCTTACTCTTGTAGCCGACTTAAGCGGCAACAGCCCTGACAATCTCGAGGGAGTGGTGAAACTCAGCGATATATATATGGCCGATGCCGGGCGTGGCCGACGTGTGCATCTTGATCTGCTCGCCGCTTCGCTTGAACGTGCCGACAGCATGGCGTCGCTGAACGTAAACGGTGATTTCATTCAGGGAAATGTGACCGGCGAACTTTCATTATCGGCTGTCGCGCCGGCGGTAAAAAATATATTTTCAAGTCTGTATCCGGCTTTGGCTCCTGCAATCCCTGAATCCATGAACACTGAAAGTCAGGGAGCGCTGGGATTCGGTTTCACGCTGAACCCTGATTCGGCTTTGTACCGTTACTTTAAAATCCCCGTGGAGCTTATAGACGCTGCTCACATCTGGGGCGCCCTTGACAATACCGGGCGAAAAATCAATTTCAATCTTGAAGCTCCGTACTTGTGGCAGAAAGGTAAGTTGATTGAGAAAACGTCGGTCACCGCAGTGCTTGACGCTGATGACGGGCGCTCGTCGCTCAAGGCGTCGGCTATCATGCCTTCGAAATATGGTCCGATGACACTTTCGGTAAATTCCGAGGGTGGCATAAACAGTCTGCTCACCGGAATTAACTGGCACATCGATGCGCAGAGTACTTATGACGGAACTTTGAGAGTCAGTACCTCGGTATACCGTGATTCGATACACAATGAGCACCAACTGTGCAGTCAGATCGATGTACTTGATTCGCGCATAGTGTTCAACGATACGGTATGGCATGTAGATCCTTCGCGCATATCGCTTACTCCCGGCCGCATCGAGGTCGACAATTTCCATATAGGTCGCCTCGGTCAGGAATTGTCGGTCAACGGAATCGTCACGCCCGACTCTACCGACGTGCTCACCGTGAAACTCAGGAATATAGATCTCGGATATGTGTTTGAGACCCTTGGTATCAACCACGTGACGTTTGGCGGTATAGCTACGGGCGATTTTTATGCTTCGCAGCTGTTCAAGGATTCCCGCCGAATGTTTACGCCTATGCTGAGTGTAAAGGATTTCAGCTACAACGGAAGCCGCCTCGGTGATGCCATGATCAGAAGCCGGTGGGTGCCTGAAACCCAAGGTATCTCCATCTATGCCGATATTACCGGTGAGGATGGACGCCATTCCACCGTCGACGGGGAGATAAGACCCGTCGCATCGGAACTTGATTTCGCTATCGATGCGTCCCGCCTGCCGGTGGGATTCCTCACCCCGTTTATGGATGCTTTTGCAAGTGATGTGACTGGTTATGCGTCGGGCAACGCCCGTTTGTTCGGAACTTTTCACGATATAAATCTTTCCGGTGAATTGCTTGCCGAGGACTTCAGCCTGCTTATAAAGTTTACTAATACAGCTTATACGGTGGCACGGGATTCGGTTCACATTGTGCCGGGGCGGATAGGTTTCGACAATCTCGTTTTGCATGACCGATATGGCAAGACTGCTCTGCTGTCGGGTGAACTCACCCATGATAATTTTCATGATGCGTCGTTTCGCTTTGATGTCACCGATGCGCACGATCTGCTATGCTATGATATAAGCGAGCGCATGACCACCGATCCTTGGTTTGGCAGGGTATTCGGCACCGGTGGCGTGACTTTACGCGGTATCCCGGGTATGATAAATATAGGAGTGAACATTGCTACCGCTCCGCACACATCATTCACGCTCAAACTCGATGACTCGGAGAGCGCTGAGGAATATGACTTCATAACTTTCCATGACCGCGACAAAGCGCGCAAGGATTCCATTGCGGCGCTTGACCCGCTTCCGCTCATAATACGCGATCTCCGTAACCGTCGCATTCAGGAAGAAGATGGCCCTCCTACAGAGTATGTGCTTGACTTCAACCTTGATGTCACTCCCGCGGCTACGCTCAATATCATCATGGATCCATCGAGCGGCGATAAAATCAGCGCGGTAGGTGAGGGTCACATGCGCATGAACTATGCCTCGACGGGCGATTTCAGGATATTCGGTAACTACCGTATCAATCGTGGAAGCTACAATTTCACGCTTCAGGATATCATCATAAAGGATTTCGCGCTTACCGACGGCAGCATGATAAAATTCAACGGTAATCCTGATGCCGCGCTTCTTGACCTCAAGGCGACATATACGGTCAACGCCAATCTCACTGATCTTGACGAGTCGTTCAGTCAGGACAAGGAACTTAACCGCACGAATGTCCCGGTCAACGCCGTGCTGCTCGTTACAGGCGACATGCGCCAGCCCGACATCGCTTTTGACCTCGAATTTCCCACCCTTACGCGCGATGTCGACCGAAAGGTGCGCTCCATCGTTTCCACTGAGGAAATGATGAACCGACAGATCATCTACCTGCTGGCTCTCAACCGCTTCTATACACCCGATTACATGAACGCGACACGCGGCAACGAACTTGTGTCGGTCGCATCGTCGACCATATCATCCCAGCTGTCGTCGATGCTCGGCCAGCTTAGCGACAAGTGGAGCATCGCGCCTAATTTCCGCAGCGACCGCGGTGACTTTTCTGATGTGGAGGTGGATGTGGCGCTGTCGTCACACCTGCTCAACAACCGCCTGCTTCTCAACGGCAATTTCGGCTATCGTGACAAGTCGCTCAACAACAACAGCTTTATCGGCGACTTCGATATTCGCTATCTGCTCAACCGCACCGGTACCATCTCCCTTAAAGCATATAACAGGTACAACGACCAAAACTATTATCTCAAGAGTGCGCTCACCACTCAGGGCATAGGCGTAGTGTTCAAGCGCGATTTCGACAACTGGAGGGAATTTCTCAAACCTTTCAGAAGAAAAGCCGCTGCTAAGGTTGAGGAGCCGCAGGAGGCCGGGCAAAAAGAAGAGCCGTCAGATACTTCCGACGACTCTGATTCAGCTGATAAAAATTGATTTCTATTTCTTTTTGGGGAGTTCCTCGGCGAATTTATTGGGAAAATCGATGTGGACTCTGGGATGGGTCATGGCGTATATCACGAGTGCCACACCTATGAGGATAAACGGAACGCTGAGCCACTGACCCATGTTGAGAGTCATTGTGGACTCAAACGCCACCTGATCATTCTTGATGAATTCTATGAGGAAGCGGGGAAGGAATATGCCTATGAAGAAAACTCCGAAAATAAGGCCGGGACGGCATTCGGCATTCTTTTTCCAATACATCCACATCAGCAATGCAAACAGGGCAAAATAGCATGCAGCCTCATAAAGTTGCGTGGGATGACATGCAAGACCTTCATATAAGGCATGCCACTCGCGGGAGCGAACAAACATGAAGCCCCACGGAAGATCAGTGGCATGGCCGAAGATTTCGGAATTCATCAGGTTGCCCAGACGGATCAGACCACCTACCAGAGCGATAGGAATTACAAGACGGTCAAATGTCCACAGAGGATTGCGCTTGGCGGTGAACCATGAGAAGCAGAATACGCCTATCATTACTCCGATAGTGCCTCCATGACTCGCAAGGCCGCCCTGCCAGACGTAAAGTATCGATATGGGATCGGTCTTGTAGTAATCCCACTCGTAGAAGAATACGTGGCCGAGACGTGCTCCGATTATTGTACCGAGCACTGTCCATATGAGCAGAATACTCAGCCAGCTTTCAGGCGCACCCTCGTGCTTGAATATCCGGGCCTCGATCTCGTAGCCGATTATGAAGCCGATCATGAACGCGAGGCTGTACCACCGCACCTGAATGAAGCCGTCGTAAAGATAGGGACTTACGTCCCAAGTGATATATTGAAGGATGGAATTTATCATAGTTACAAGGAAAGTGTCAGTTGACACGGCATTGGTTCATTTCATCATAAGCAAGCCATTCGGGATCATTCTCAGCTGAAATTCTCAGCGGGAGAAGAGGCATATCGGCAAGCGATTCATTGAGTTTGCGGCCGAATATGTGAGTGCTCAAGGTATAAAATACCCACGTACGCTCGTTATCGCCTGTAAACACTCCGGTGAGCACCGCCACCGGATCTTTTCTGAATGCTTCCTGTAGTGCGTCCTGTACCTGCTCCATCTGTCGCGACAGTGCATCGTCGGGCATTCCGGAAGCATCTCCCTGATAGGGCCATGCTACTTCTATGCGTATGTTGAATCGCGGATTCGACCTGAATTTTTCCACATCGGTGCGGCCTGATACCATCACGAGGTTGCCGTTGTCGGCTTCAGCGGGCGCCGTCCACCAGTTGCTGTCCTGCTCAGTCATGAATACGGATTTAATCGACTATTTGATAAGACGTGACTTCAAGATAAAAGAAAGTGAGATAATCCTTTCCCTCCTCGGCCGTGCGCTGCTCGATGCGGCTGCGGTAGTCGCGCGTGGATTCATCGAAGAATATCACGCCTTCCTGACCGCGGTATTTGCGCTCATATTCACACCGGCGGTGTGAGTCGAGCATCTGTGAGTCATCGTCGATATTATAGTCGCGGAGTATCTGCATGTGCATGCGGTATTGCTCGTCGAGATTATGTACTCCCTCGATATTGAGGTGCTGATCGCGGAACATGCCGCGGAAAATCACGGTTTTCTTCGAGAGGCTGTCGGGGAAATATCCGCCTATGGCCGGGGTTGCCACGCATCTTATAAGAGCAGAGTCGGAGCCCATGATATAGGCCGTGTATGATGAATAGTCACATATGTGTGCGCAATGTCCCTTGATTTCAATGATCGAATCAACAAGCTTGGGAGCTTCGGCTAAAGCTTTATTTACTGAAATGCAATCAGTTACTACGATATTGTTGGCCGGTTTCTTATCGCCTGTCGAGCATGAGGCGACTGCCAGTGTGACAGCTGTGGCAAGAAGGAGCAGGATTTTTCTCATTGTTAAGTGTATTTATACCGCAAAGTTAATAAAATTACCGGCAGAATTTATTTCAGTTTCTTTTTTGCCACTGCAATGTAACTGCTATTCATATCTTATGGCTCGGGCGGGTGATATTGATGAAATTATTCGGGAGGGGAGAATCAGTACAAGCGTGGATATGACTACAACTCCGGCGTTGACTGCCAATATCCACCACGCCGATAAATCCACGGGCACTGAATCGAGATAATATGCCTCGGGATCAAGCGGCACAAACTCGAGGTATTTCTGCAGGAAAAGAAAGAGCAGCGCAACGCCGTTGCCTATTATCAGTCCTGTGGCTACGAGCCTGAGTGTCACGAGGATGAATATGCTGCGTATCATGGCGTCGGTGGCGCCCATTGCTTTCAGTATGCCTATCATATTGACTCGCTCAAGCACGATGATAAACAGGCTCGATACAAGGGTCAGCGCCGACACAAGCATCATGATAATCAGTATTACCACCACGTTCGTATCGAGGAGTGCGAGCCAGTTGAAGTATTGCGCGGCCGAAGTGTGGATGTTGCTCACGGTAAGGAAGTCGGCTATACGTCCGGCGTAGTTGGCGCTCACCAGTCTTGCCGACAGCTCACGCTGCATGAGGTCAATCGCCTCGTCATCTTTACCTGTATATATTTCTATAGATGAAGCGTACAGGGAATCGGCATGCACTATGCGCCTTACCATCGAGATATTTCCGAATACAAGGGCTTTGTCAAAATCGGTAAAATGTGTGTCGAAAACGGCTGCGACTTTCAGCTTGCGGGCGCGCGGAATCCTTGAGTCAGTGATGAAGGCATTGACACTCTCGCCCGCATTTATTCCGAGGCGTGAAGCGAGAGTGCGCGACATGGCTATGTGATATAAGGTGGAATCAGCTGAAAAATCGGGAAATTCACCTGCCACGATGTGCGATTTTATAATAGGCAGCGGATTTTCGGGGGCGATTCCCTTGATCATCACACCTGAAAACTGGCTGTCGGTCTTGAGTATGGCAGGGACGGAAGCCACCTGATATATTTCGGCATCCTTTCCTGTTGCCTGCCTTATTTCTTCTACAAGAGTTTTCGTGACTTCTATACCCCGCGAGGAGTTGTCGTCAGATGCATGGAGAGCCGTGACGGTGAGGGGTGCCTGAAAGGCGAGCACGCGCGATCTTATCTGCTGCTTGAATCCGAGCATTACCGAAATGGATACGAGCATTACAGTCAGGGCCAGTGCTACACCTGCTATGGCTATGACAACGCCTGTCGACAGGCGTCGCGAATCAGGATGCAGACTAATGCGGCGGGCTAAGAAAAGCGACGTTTTCATGCCGCAAAGGTAAGAAATATCGAGCTAAAAGCCAAGATTATTGTTCCCTCAGGCGACGGCGACGGGTGCGCTCCTCGCGAAGCACCTCGCGTTTCTTGAGATATACGTGCACCAGAAATATTATGGCAAGTGTCACGCCTATTACACCGAAGTAATAGAGATAGTTGCCGTGCTCAAATTCGGGATAGCCTATATAACTCATTATGGTGAGGTATATGAGCAGGAGTATGGGGATAAGTGTTGAGAGTTTGATTTTCATGGCTCGTAAAAAATTTACGGAGAAGATATATGTAAAAACTACAGGATTTAAGGCGTAATAGAAAATGTTGCGGGCCGGTGGCTCAGGTCGTCTCGGCAGGGTAGACCTTGTAAGGAGATTCGGCGGGATTGAAATGTCCGTCGCGCAGATAATGGTAGATGCGCAGGCATGCCCATGCATCGATTGATGCATATATCTGCTGGCTCTCGCTGAGTGTCGGAGCCTCCCAGTTGCTCAGCCGCTTGCTTTTGGAAATGCGTCCGCTGAACAGTATGCCGTAGACTTTCTGAAGGCTCGAATCAGATATGTCGTATTTCTTTACCATATCCTGCAGGTCGATGAATCCTCCCGGTTCAAATGGCGACAATTTGTGCAGAACGTGGAAGTCGTCTTTCAGCGAAAGTCCTACTTTGGTAGTTGTCTCGCATTCGAGAAAACGGCGCATTTCATCAAAAAATCCGAGTTTGTTAAGTCGGAACAGAAATGAGTGGTCGGCCGTGGAAATCTGGATAAGTGATACGGTGTTGCACTGTCCCTTGCGGAAATTCGGCTTGGTTTCAGTATCAAATCCCACTATCGACTGAGTGCTGAGGAAGCGTAGTGCCGATAGAGCGTCGGGCATCGTCTCGAGTACAGTAATGGCACCGGGAAACTCGACGAGCGGCAGCCCGGCAAGTTGTTCCTTGGATATTGCTATACTGTATTTCTCACTACTCATATGCCGTAAGGATTTATACCGCAAAATTAATGGATTTAGACATAATGAGTGGTTGAAATCAGTGAAAAAAGAATAGTGTTAAGTAAAATTTAACATTTAGGAACTTTGAAAAATTTTGTCTCGGGGAAGTTCCGCTCAAGGTAGCGGCTGATAAACGAGCTTGTATCCTCGGCTATCACGGCATCGTTATCGAAATATGTGTTATAGGCCACTGCCGCTACAGGAATTTTTCGTGCGGCGAGGGCTTCGAGCGAGAGGATAGTATGGTTGATAGACCCGAGTACGCCGTTGGTTACGAGTATGGCGGGCAAGTTGCGTGAGCTGATATAATCGATGGTGAGGAACGTATCCGTCACGGGTACCATCAGTCCGCCCGCACCTTCTACAAGCACTATTTCGTAGCGTGATGCCAGCAGGGCGGTAGCGTTGTCGATTATGCCGAGATCTATTTCCTTCCCGTCAAGCCGGGCGGCAAGCTGAGCCGAGGCCGGGTAAGAGAATATTACGGGGGCGGTGGTATGGTCGATGTCCTCGGGAAACATTCCGGTACCCATAATGGCGCGGTGACGCTCTATGTCCTCGGAGTAATTTTCGTTTCCTGTCTGAATGAACTTCTGCGTTATCACCGATTTCCCTTCTTCCATAATACGGCGCGCGATGTAGCCGGTCACAAAACTTTTCCCGGCATCGGTATCAATACCGGTGATAAAATATACGTTGTTCATATTTTCTTGATGATAAAGTATATAGGGTCGTAAGTCAGTTCTACTTTTCCGGCGGCGTTGCGTGGATAGTCGCGCATGAGCGAGCGCGTGGAGGCTGCCGACACCGTCCGCGACAGGGCATTGACTCCTGTGGAGCGGATATGACGGAGCATCTCGGCCGTGTCATTGAATGTCATGACTATTTTTCCATCGCTCATAGCCTCGACTTTGAGCGACGGGGGAAGCATGGCTGCAATATCTTCTTTTGAGGGATAACCGCTTTCAGTGCCGAGGACGGCGTGAAGTTCACGGAAGTTATCGGGACCGTAGGTCGACATCACCAGCAGTCCGCCGGGTCGCAATATTCCGGAGACATTGCGGAAGAATGCCGGTAAGGAATTGAACCACTGCACGGTCGAGCTCGTGAAAATAATATCGGCCGAGCAGCCCGGCGTGTGAAACAGTCTCGCCTCGGCATCACATTCCACTTTCACGGCACTTTCAGGCAGGGAGGGTGAAATTACCATGTCCCACAGTTCCAGACTCGCCGGTGTGATCCGTTCGAGATACGAGCGCGTAGAGAATCCCGTGCCGCATCCTATCTCAATCACATCAGGGTGCATGTCAGCCGCCGGATTCCACATTTCCACCAAGCGGCGCACGACTTCGTGCTGCACCTGCGCGTTGTTGTCGTAGCTCTCCATCGCCTTGCCAAACCGCTCGGCAACCAATGCCTTGTCAGTCACCACATCACTTATTATCAAGCTGAAATCGGGAAGATGAGAGGTCGGAACCTCGATGATGCGTGACGCTTCGTCGTGCCACGCGGCAAGCTGGTTGTCAGGAGGAATTATCAGGTCGTTGCGGCCTGCGTATGCCGTATCCCAGTCGATGACCGCCGGCTTGCGTGAAGCGATAATCGCCAGCTCCTCACGCAGTTCCTCGATATCCCGTTGGGGCTTACAGTTCATGAATGAGCGGTAGGATGCGCCTGACCCTGCGACACGTCTGTAAAACCTCGGCAGCGAATCGGCTGAAAGATTCTCAAGTGTCGCGGTAAAGATTTCCTCGGGAATACCTCGGGTATTGTCGACCGGATGCTGGGTGCCGTTGACCGCGATACGCGAAGTGACGGGAAGCGAAGGATTTCCGGCGATGAACAGGGCAGCAGCCGGCACGCCAAACGACCATGCCACGATCACGATTTCTTCATATCCATCGGTCAATTCAGCTTCAAGGTCCACGGTGCGGTAGTCCCACACGACCATTACGTCATATCCGTCGGCGCAAAGTGCTTCAAACGGGCGATAATCCATAGCCCAGCCGAGAAACACTATGATGAGGCGCGGATTGTTAAGGCGCGATGTGAAATGGTGTTTCATAACACGTAGGAAAGAGCTTTGATGAAATCTTTCACATTGTCGACCGAAAGGGCAGCCGAGAGGCTTACCCGCAGTCTGTCAGTCCCCGGTGGCACGGTGGGAACACGTATGGGGAGTACCTTGAAGCCCTGAGCGAGCATTCGCGACGATAATTCCACCGCTTTTACAGGTGAACCTACTATTACAGGGGCTATGTGGCCGGGCGACAGTGAAGTATCGGGAATGACGGAATTGATTCCGTCGGCAAGAATAGTACCGAGTTGATTGAGATGGCGTCGCCTGTCATCCATGTCCACGATTTTGTTTACAATGAAAAGCGTCCACGCTGCTGTGACCGGAGGGAGCGCGGTGGAGAATATGAAACTGCGTGCGCGGTTAAGAATGAATTGTTTTAATTCGGGTGACACGGCGCAGAACGCACCCATCGATGCACAGGCTTTTCCGAATGTTCCCACGATGATGTCGACTTCAAGGTCAGCGTCAACATCGGCTGCCAAGCCGAGTCCGCGACGGCCTTCCACGCCGAACGCATGAGCTTCGTCGATATAGAGGATGATGTGAGGATAGCGGCGTTTCAGCTCTATCAGCTCCTTTATGTCGGCGCGGTCGCCGTCCATGCTGTAGACACTTTCCACCGCCACCAGTATGTGTCGGTAATCGGCTGCATTCTTCTTGATTATTTCTTCAAGTCGCCCGAAATCATTGTGAGGAAAGCGGGTGAAACGGCATTTCGACAATACGATTCCGTCGATAATGCTCGCATGCACGAGTTTGTCGGCCACTATAAAAGTATCGGTAGCCGACGCAATGGCCGGAACCAGACCCGTGTTGGCGTGATATCCGCTGTTGAATAACAATATATCTCGGTCATACAGCTCCGAGAGGCGACTTTCAAGCGCTGAATAGTATTTTTGTGATGAAGCGAGAAGCCGCGAAGCGGTCGATGACATGGGTATGTCTCTCACCTCCGTGGAATCGTAGAACTCCTCGCGCAGCGATCTGTCAGTCCCGAGTCCGAGATAATCATTTGTTGACAGGTCGATGATGGCATCCTCCGATGTAGTATCGGCAGGAATATGACGCAGATTGCCCTGAGAGGCGAGTGTTTCTATCTGTTGAGAAAAAAAGTCGGTCATGCTCTTACACATTCAATCATTTTGCTGACGAGTGTGGAGAGATCATCATCAGATATAATATAAGGAGGCATTATGTAGACGTTGCGGCCGAAAGGACGCACCCATATACCGCGGTCGGTACATTTTTTTTGAAATTCAGCCACGTTGACAGGTTCCTTCATCTCGATCACACCTATCGCTCCGAGCACCCTCACGTCGGCCACATTGTCAAGTTGCGCGGCGGGGGAGAGGAGTTCTTTCAGTCGCTCCGATATATGTGCAACTTTGGCTGCTGTATCCTGCTCCAAGAGCATGCGTAGCGACTCTACGGCCACCGCGCAGGCCAGCGGATTGGCCATAAATGTAGGGCCGTGCATCATCACTCCGGCTTCGGAGCGGGATATTGCGTCGGCTACGGCGCGGGTGGTCAATACGGCGCTCATAGTCATGTATCCGGCGGTAAGTCCTTTGCCTATGCACATGATGTCAGGTTCCACTCCCGCATGTTCCCAAGCGAAGAATTTCCCGGTGCGGAAAAATCCCGTGGCTATCTCGTCGAAAATCACAAGCACACCGTAGCGGCGGCAAAGCTCAACCGCCTCTACAAGATACCGTGGATGATAAAACCACATCCCGCCCGCTCCCTGCACTATGGGCTCGAGAATGAGGGCGGCTATGTTTGACGACTCTTTTTCAAGAAGGTCGGCAAGAGGCTTGATATCATCGGGTTGCCATTGGCCGTCGAAACGCGAACGCGGCTGTGGAATGAAGTATCTCACCGGGAGCGACGAACCGAATATGGAGTGCATGCCGGTCACGGGATCACACACACTCATGGCGTTCCATGTATCGCCGTGATAGCCTGACCTGATGGTGACAAAATTGGTCTTGTCGGGGTTGCCGCTCATGGCAACCGAGGCCTGAATAGCCATTTTCATCGCCACCTCCACTGCGACGGAACCGGAGTCGGCATAAAAAATATTGTTCATCGATGGTGGGGCGACCTCAAGAAGCATCTTCCCGAGCGTGATAGCCGGTTCATGAGTCAGACCGCCGAACATCACATGGCTCATTCTGCCTATCTGCTGCACCGCCGCCTGATTTATGCGGGGATTGTTATATCCGTGAATCACGCACCACCATGAAGCCATGCCGTCGATGAGTGTGCGTCCGTCGGCCAGACGAAGCCTCACGCCGTCGGCACTGTCGACCTTATAAGTTGGCAGCGGGTCGATTGTGGATGTATAGGGATGCCACAGATGGTCGCGATCCCATGAGTCATGAATATTTTTATCGTTCATTTCCACGGTTCGATGAAAGAATTGAGAATATTGTAGAATCCGTTGAGCCATGATTTGTGAGAGCGGGTATCCTCCACCCATTCCCTGATTTTTTCCATATGCTCGTCGATTACCCCGTTTCGTTCAAGAAAAGTGCACGTTTCCGCAGCGAATTTGCCTACAGAGATAAATAGTGTCTCACTGTGGGTGGAGCGGTTGGCGCTTACTAACTTTGTGAGACGCTGCAGAACTTCGAGGCGCAGGGCTGACTCAGCCTCAAATCCCGGCTCGAGATTGGAAAAGTCTTTCAGAATGCGCTTTATTACCGACAGGCGGGGCGTATGGATGTGATGGTGCACGCGGTATATCTCCTTGTTGAGGGCTTCTCGGTAGCGTTCGGTAGTCTTTTCAATATCGGGCTCGGCGAAGAAGTCAAGAAACTCTTTCGCATCCTTGTATTTGGTATATATATCAAGAATTAACCCCCGAAGTTGTTCGGGGGTAAACTGTGATATGGCTTTTTTTACTGATAGTTTCGACATCAGTTGGCTGTTTCGTTATCCGCAACGGGTTTAAGCCACTTGTCAAACCAGCGGAAGAAAAGCCGTTGCCACAGTATAGCGTTCTGCGGCTTGAGAATCCAGTGGTTTTCATCGGGGAATATCACCATTTCGGCGGGGATTCCGCGGAGTTTGGCGGCATTGAAAGCCATCTCGCCCTGCGACGAGAGGATGCGGTAATCGAGTTCGCCGTGAGATATCATGATGGGAGTGTCCCATTTGTCGACATAACGGTGGGGCGAGGTCGCGAATGTGCGCTGCGCGGTAGCATTGTCTTTTTCCCAGAAAGCGCCGCCCATGTCCCAGTTGGCAAACCACATTTCCTCAGTCTCAAGATACTGAGCCTCGGTATTGAATATACCGGCATGAGCGAGGAGCGCGGCAAAACGCTTGTCGTGATTACCGGCGAGCCAGTATACTGAGAAGCCTCCGTAGGAAGCACCTGTAGCACCCACGCGCTTGGCATCGATGGCCGGAGTGACGGATTTAACATAGTCTACGGCGCTGAGATAGTCTTTCATGTTCTGGCCACCGTAGTCTCCCGAAATCTGAGCGTTCCACTCGGTACCGAAGCCGGGGAGTCCGCGACGGTTGGGGGCTATTACGACATATCCGTTGGCACCCATGAGCGCGAGATTCCAGCGGTAGCTCCAGAACTGGCTTACAGCCTGCTGAGGTCCACCCTGACAATACAGGATTGCAGGATATTCGGCAACTTTGGTCGAGTCGAAGTCAACGGGATAAACCACCCATGTAGTCATGAGTTTGCCGTCGGTGGTGGGAACCATGACTTTCTTCACTTCGGGCATCTTGACCGACGCGAGCAGTTCGGTGTTGACGTCGGATATCTGCTTCACCTCTCCGTCGGGAGCGATGCGGTATACTTCGTTGGGGTAGAGCATCGAGTGTCGCAGAGTGATAAGTGAACCGTCGGCCAAGGGAGCGAGTGCAGCGTAGTCACACTGATCCTCGGCTACTGTCCTGACCTCTTTTGAAGCTACATCGATAGCGAACACTGGAGTAACACCACCCTTTGCGGCGAGGAAATATATCGACTTGCCGTCGGGATTCCAAGCAATAGCATCGGCTGTATAGTCCCAGTCGGCGGTAAGATCGGTTTTCACGCCCGAAGCCATGTCGAGAATGAAGATACGGTTTTTATCGCTCTCATATCCGTCATGCTCCATAGAGAGCCATGCCAGAGTGTTTCCGTCGGGCGAGAATGCGGGGCAGGTGTCATAGCCCATCATGCCTTCGGTAAGATTTACCGTGGTCTTGTCGTCAAGATTGTAGAGATATAGATCGGAATTGGTCGAGATGGCATATTCCAGACCGGTCTTTTTGCGCGAAACGTATACAAGGCATTTGCTGTCGGGTGACCATGCGAATGATTCCACGCCGCCGAAAGGCTTCATGGGCGATTCGTAAGGCTCGCCTTCCATTATGTCGGTGACATTGCTCAGCGAAGCTCCGTCGAAATCTGCTATGAAAGGATGGGGCACTTCGGTTACCCATTCATCCCAGTGCTTGTACATGAGATCATCGATGATGCGTCCGGTAGCCTTGGGCAGGTCAGGATAAAGCTCCGATGCGGGAGTAGTGTATTTCACATTGCTGATTATCACTACTTTTTTTCCGTCGGGGGAGAACTTGAAACCGTCCACGCCTTTTTCCAGACTGCTTACAGCCTTGCGGCCTGAGCCGTCGGCATTCATCACCCATAGTTGCGAAACCCCGTCGACGGGATAAGTGAAGGCAATCTTTTCGCCTCCGTCGATGTATACGGCGCCACCTTCCGATGACTCGGTGCGGGTGAGTCTCACAAGGTCGCTTCCGTCAGGAGCCATGGTGTAAAGGTCGTTGTTGCTCTTATTCTGCTCCACGCTTTCGTAGGAGATACCGAAAAGAACTTTCTTTCCGTCGGGCGACACTTCCACGGCGCTTACACGACCGAGAGCCTCAAGCGCATCGATCGAGAATGCTTCGCCCGGAGTGGCGGTATATGAGGGCTTGTCGATGATATTGCCGTCGGTTTTATCGGCGGAAGCGCAACCCGCTGTTGCGGCGGCGAGTAATGCAGCTGCCATGATGGTGGTGGATTTCATCGTGAATTTACTTTATGAGATACTGTGAGGAGATTGACTGGTTGGAATGAACGCGGCGAATGGTATCGGCAAACAGACGAGCCACCGAAAGGATTGTCGCTTTCTTGCAGTTTTTGTTGAACGGAATCGAGTTGGTGAATATCATCTCGGTGAGGCCGCAGTTGTCAACACGCTCCGACGCAGGATCGCTCATGATAGCGTGGGAGCAGAGTGCGCGTACCGACTTGGCGCCGTTGGCCATCATAAGGTCAGCAGCCTTGGTGATGGTACCTGCGGTATCAACCATGTCGTCAACGAGAATCACGTTTTTGTCCTTCACGTCGCCTATCACGGTCATATTGGCAACCACGTTGGCCTTGGCGCGCTGCTTGTGGCAGAGCACGAGGGGCACATTGAGGTACTTGGCATAGCTGTTGGCACGCTTTGCACCGCCCACGTCGGGGGTAGCGATGACGATATCGTCGAGCCCGAGGCTTTGGATGTAGGGGATAAACACTGACGAGCCGTAAAGGTGATCGACGGGAACATTGAAGAAACCCTGAATCTGGTCGGCATGAAGATCCATGGTGATCACTCGGTCGACACCGGCGGTGGAGAGCAGATCGGCCACGAGCTTGGCGGCGATTGATACGCGGGGCTTGTCCTTGCGGTCCTGACGTGCCCATCCGAAGTAGGGCATTACGGCGATAATCGACTTGGCCGAGGCACGCTTGGCGGCATCGATCATCAGCAGCAGTTCCATGAGATTGTCGGTGTTGGGGAATGTGGACTGCACGAGGTAAACCTCACAGCCGCGGATAGATTCCTCAAACGACACCTCAAATTCGCCGTCGGCGAAGTACTGGATGTTCATTTTACCCAACTCAATGCCGAGATCCTTGCAGATTTCTTCGGCCATGTAACGTGACTTTGTTCCTGAAAACACCTTGATAGGCGCTAAGTTATCATTCATGATTTTATGAAGATGTGTATAAGGGTGGTTTTGGATGAGCAAAATTAGCTATTTTTTGTGAATTGACAGCTTTTGTCGGTCAAGTTTTTTATCAACATTTTCCTTGCCCGTCGATAATGACACGGAAGCCGCCCTGCATTCCGGTCACCGTTGAGGGGCGACAGAGGCTGAGCGGCATGAAGATTCATATTCACGGGGGTCAATGTTTGACGGTAGCACCGGGTCGGGAAGCAGCCCGCGGCTTGCGGCGCAAAGGCTTTATGTCGTCGTGGCGTATCTTCCACATCACGGCATCGTGAGCCGGTACCGTGACATCAAACGTATCGTCGGGTACAAGATTTTTCACATCGGTATCGCCCGAAAGCAATTCCTTTGCCATAACCTCTCCCTGAGGAATATCGAGATACTCGAAAGCATGCATGGGTATATTTACTTTCAGGTCGGCGGGCTCATCACCGAAATTGGCCGCCACGAATATCGTCTCATTTTCGTGAGTGCGCATGTATACGTAGTGGCGGTGAGGATCGAGCGACGGATTCTGATAGTTGACATACATCAGGTCGAAGAATTTGCCCTCGGAAAAAGCTTTTTCCTTGTTGAGCAGTCCGAGTATTGCGGCGTAACGGGCACGCAGATGCTTTTCGGCCTTAGTGAGCAGGGAGCCGTCGGGTTTTCCGCCGTTGTACCACCGGCGCAGGGTGGGTACGCTCCAGTAATCAAATATTGTGGTACGTCCGTCGTGTCCGCTGAAGCCTTCGGCGTCGTCGGCTTTCTCACCCAGTTCCTGACCGGCATATATCATCATGGGTCCGGTATTGATGGTGGCGCTTACCACGAGCGCAGGGTAGACCTTCGCAGCATCTCCGGCCTTGAAGCGCGATGCAAATCGCTGCTCGTCGTGATTCTCGAGGAAGTTGAGCATATGGGCGCCCAGACCGTCGGTGCGCTGCCATGCGCTGGTGATGGTCGCGGCCGAGAAGTTGGAGCACTCTATACCTATCAGCGTGTCGTAAAGATTCACCTTGTCATACAGATAGTCAAACCCTCCGCGCTCTATGAATGGCCGGTAAAGATATGTATCATATATCTCGGCAATGAAGATCACATCGGGATACCGGTCTTTGACATTCGGAATGGCCCATTCCCAAAATTCGAGCGGAACCATATGTACCATGTCGCAACGGAAACCGTCAACTCCTTTCGACGCCCAGAAGCGAAGTATGTTGAGCATCTTGAACCATGTGGACGGAATAGGGTGGAAGTGACGTGATCCGTCGCCGTAATCCACTCCATAATTCAGCTTAACGGTATCATACCAGTTGTTGACGCCCGGAAATGCCGAGAAGCAGTCGTCGCCTGTGGCCTTCGACGGAAATTCCACATATGCATCTTCACCTTGCCCCATATCCACCGAGGGTGAAAACTGCTGGCGGGTGATATAGTAGTAGTTGTTGTCGTGACCGAAGAAGAGGTTGGGGTCATCGTCCTCACCCAAGTCGCGTATGCCCGCCGGTCGCGCATCGGAATGATATGAGCGCGCGGTGTGGTTGGGCACGAAATCGATAATTACCTTCATGCCGGCTTTATGGGTGCGTTCAACGAGCGCCTCAAACTCCTTCATGCGGTCAGGTACATTCTCAGCAAGGTCAGGGTCGATATCATAATAGTCTTTGATAGCATATGGAGACCCTGCCTGACCTTTTACCACGTGGGGATTGTCGGGCTTGATGCCGAATGCCGAATAATCAGTTTTTGTGGCGTGCTCTATCACCCCTGTATACCACACATGGGTTATGCCCAATTCCTTGATGGATTTCAGTACCTTGGGAGTGATGCGGTTGAGTTTACCCGATCCGTTCTGATCCACAGTGCCGCCGGGCATGCATGTGGGATTGTCGTTTGTGAAGAGTCGGGTGAATATCTGATAAATGACGGGTTTCTTTTCCATAATAAAGAGTGAAAGTTATTTTCTGAAGCCCACTTTGATGAGTTCGCGCATTGTGGTCTCGTAGCCTATGCGGAACACCCTTTCGATCTGGGCGAGACTGAAAACTTTATAAGTAGCAATATCATCGATAGTGATCACGAGGTCGCAAAGCTTCATGTCGGCCCGGGCGTTGGACTTCACCATGATGTCGTAGGTGCGCTGCGCGACTTCCATTATCGAGTCGGCAGGACCGCGGTCAGGCACCGGGCTGCAGTTGACGCCTATCACATATTTACATTTATCGCGAAGCGCCCACGCGGGAAGATTGTGAATCACACCGCCGTCCACATAAGTATGGCCGTCGATTTTCACAGGCTTGAACACTATAGGAATCGAGCAGGAGGCAGCCACACGTTCGGTGATCTCTCCGTCGTAGAACGCTACCGGAAGGCCTTGGTCAAGATCGGTGGCGCACACGATAGATGGTATGGGCAACTCCTCGATATTCTTGTAGGTGCGCAGATTTTCCTTCAGGAAATTCTTGAAACCGTCCATGTTGAAAAATCCGCCGTTGGGCATTCCGAACTTGGCGAAATCAGTGAACTTCGCCGTAGCAAACGCTTCCAGTATCTGAATGGGAGTAAGCCCGGCCGCGTAAAGCACCGTGACAACCGACCCGGCACTTACGCCGGCTATGACGTCGGGACGTATGTGCATTTCTTCAAATGCCTGCAGAGCACCGGCATGCGCGAATCCTCTGGCTCCGCCGCCGCTCAGGGCGAGACCTAACCTATAAGGCTTGAAGCTGAAATTGAATACGTTTAACATATTGCTACAAAAGTAATGAAAATATTTGTAAGAATACGGTTTGTTAATATTTACCAATAGTTAAAAACTATATACTACCGTTAAAATATGTATTATATATGAAAAGCTCCGCGATATAGGCCGACGGGTTGAGGAAAAATGAGTAATTTAGCACCTTGAAATGCCCGCGTCAAAGCTTGGATGCGGGGAAAATTGAAATTTTTCTCATGGAACAAGATAAAAAAATCAGGGTGGGAATCACCCACGGTGACATAAATTCTATAGCTTACGAAGTGATTATCAAGGCTCTTGAAGATGAGCGACTGCTTGAACTTTGTGATGTGACGGTATATGGCTCGGCCCGAATCGCACGCGAGCATGCCGGCATGATGGAGCTCCCGGAAGTGAAATTCAATATTATTGAATCAGCAGCCGAAAGCGAGCCTGATCGTTTCAATATTATTAATGTGGTCGATGACGACACGGAACTTAACATAGGCCAGTCGACTGAAAAGGCCGGTCAGGCAGCATTTGCGGCTCTCGAACGCGCGGTTGCCGATCTGCGCAATGGCGATATAGACGTGCTCGTCACCGCTCCCATCAACAAGCATAACATACACTCTTCATCGTTCACATTCCCCGGACACACCGAATACCTTGAATCATCGCTCGGAAATCCCGGGGATGCTTTGATGATAATGGTGAGCGACCGGCTCAAGGTAGCGCTTGTAACCATTCATCTCCCTATAGAAAATGTGGCCGAACATGTTACCCGCGAACTCGTGGAAAACAGCATCGTGCGTCTGGAGGAATCGCTTAAGGCCGATTTCGGTATCCACAAGCCGCGTATAGCAGTGCTCTCGCTCGACCCGCACGTGGGTGACAACGGTGTGATAGGAAAGGCCGACGCTGATATAGTGGCACCCGCCATCGCCGAAGCGAAGGCTAAGAAGGTGCTTTGTTTCGGTCCTTACTCAGCCGACGGATTTTTCGGAAGCGGCGCTTACACCAAATTTGACGGTGTGCTTGCCATGTATCATGATCAGGGACTCACACCTTTCAAGCTCATTGCCGGAGAGGAAGGCATTAACTTTACAGCCGGTCTTCCATATGTGCGCACCTCACCCGACCACGGAACAGCTTATGACATTGCAGGAAAAGGTCAGGCCGATCCAGCCTCTATGCGTAATGCGATATACAAGGCTATCGATATATACCGCAACCGCCTGTCACACGCCGAAGCGACCGCCAATCCGCTCCGAAAGCAAAACTTTGACCGCGGCAGCGACAAGGTGCCCCGCGAGGCAAAGAAAGCAAATCAGTAATCGATCACAATTTCAATTATCATTATAAACGTTTCAACAGATGCACTACGGAATTATCGCCGCCGGTGAAGGCTCGAGGCTTGTAAGTGAAGGTGTTGCCCTTCCCAAGCCGCTCGTGAAACTCAACGGCGTGCCTATGATAAAGCGCCTCATCGACATTTTCATGCAATCGAGCCCCGAGAGCCTGAGCATAATTGTCAACGAGTACATGACCGAAGTACGGACGTTTCTTGAAAGTCTCGAACTCCCGGTACCATTGAACCTCGTGGTCAAGACTACCCCGAGCTCCATGCACAGCTTCTATGAAGTAAGCAAGATGATTCCGGAAGGTAAATTCTGCCTTACCACTGTCGATACAATTTTCCGTGCCGATGATTTCCGCCGTTATATCGATGCCTTCATCGCCGATGACGTAGCCGACGGTTATATGGCCGTAACTCCGTTTATCGACGACGAGAAGCCGCTGTATGTCGCCACGGATGATTCCCTTCATATAACCGGTTTTCTCGATAAGCCCGCCGAGGGAGTGAAATACGTGTCGGGAGGCATATACGGACTGACCCGTCCGGCTGTGGACGTGCTCGACAGATGCATGGCCGAAGGTGTGTCGAGAATGCGTAATTATCAGCGTCGGCTTGTCGAGGCCGGTCTCGATCTTAAGGCTTATGTGATAGACAAAATCATCGACGTGGACCATGCCGGTGATATAGCAACCGCCCAAGAATTCATTAAATAACATGTCAGAAATCAAGATTGCCGGAATCATGCGCGCCGGTGCCTATTCGCCCAACCATATAGGCAACGACGCAGCGATATTCAATCTCACGGCCGAGAATCTGCGCAAGCGTGGCTGCGAGGTGAAAATCTACTCGGAGGAACAGCTGAATGCCGGCGCCGTAGATGAACGGATAATAGTAAATATGTGCAGGGAGCAGCGCTCCATCCATTATCTCCAGCGCAAGGAGGATGAAGGTTGTCTCGTGATTAATTCAGGCTACGGTATAGAAAACTGTACCCGCGAGCGCATGACCCGTATATTGCTCGGAAGCAATATTCCGTATCCCGAGAGCCTTATGGTAAATACCAACGAAATGGTGACCGATGCCCTCAACGAGGCCGGGTTTACCCGCTGCTGGATAAAGCGTGGTGATTTCCACGCCATGCACAAGGAGGATGTGAGTTTCGTGCGTCATCCCGAGGAGGCTCAGGATGTGCTCCATGAGTATTTTCTGCGTGGTATCAACCGTGCGGTCATCAACCGACATCTCGAAGGTGACCTGATAAAATTCTACGGGGTTGCAGGCACCGACTTTTTCTTCTGGTTTTATCCTTTCGACGAGGGACACAGCAAGTATGGCCATGAGGCAATCAACGGCCATTCTAAGGGTATACCGTTTGACCATGCGCAGCTCATCGATATATGCCACCGTGCGGCCGACGTGCTCGATGTGGTCGTGTACGGCGGTGATTGTATAGTGTCGCCCGATGGTGCGATACGGATCATCGATTTCAATGACTGGCCCAGTTTCGCACCTTGCCGCACTGAAGCTGCCCCCCATATCGCCAAGGCGATCCTGAATAAAATCAAAAACCGAAAGTAATGTCAACAGATACAAGTAATTCATCATATCGCGACTCGCTTAAGTCGATGGACACCGAGGAGCATATAGATCTTGCTTTTTACCGTCCTATAGGATATATGTGGGCTTGCCTTGCCGCAAAACTGGGCGTGACGCCCAACGCCATCACTATTGCATCGATTATCATTGGTATCGGCGCCGGTGTGGCATTTTATTTCCCACAGATGTGGGTGAACGTAGTGGGGATGCTTTTGCTGATATGGGCAAACTCTTTTGACAGCGCCGACGGTCAGCTTGCGCGCATGACCAAGCAATATTCGCGGCTGGGACGCATACTCGACGGCCTCAGCGGCGATATATGGTTTGCAACTATATATGTAGCCATATGTCTGCGTGAGAATGTGACATCAGTGTTCTTCATGGAGCATCCTTGGCTTATATGGACAATAGCTGTGGTGACAGGCCTGTGCCACGCCAAGCAAGCTGCCATGGCCGATTATTACCGTCAGTTTCACCTATATTTTCTCAAGGGAAAGGATGGTGCCGAACTTGAAGATGCGGCCCAGCTAAAGCGACAGATGGAGCAGGATGCCCCTAAGGCGGGGTTCTGGAAACGACTGACCATGAAGGTGTATTATAATTACACCGTGCAGCAGGAAGCTACCGCTCCTGCCATGCAGAGATTGCGTCGGGAACTTAATGAGCGCTTTCCCTCGGGTGATATTCCACAGAGTTTCCGGGATGCTTTCCGCGAAAAGTCGCTGCCTCTTATGAAATATACCAATATTCTTTCGTTCAACTGGCGCACGATTGCATTGTTTGTGTCGCTGTTTCTGCAGATGCCATGGCTCTATTTCGTATTTGAACTTACAGTGCTGAACACTTTGCTCATATACATGGTTATACGTCATGAACGTATATGCAACACATTCATCAGTCAGCTCAAGGATGGAAAATATTGAAAATCTCAAAGGAATAATTTTTGACTACGGCGGTACGATCGACAGCCGCGGAGTGCACTGGAGCGAGGTAATTTACGCCGGTTATATAGCCGCGGGCATCATAGTCCCAAAACCGCTGTTCCGTGAAGTATATGTGGAAGCCGAGCGGGAGCTTGCCCGAAACCGCCATATCTATCCTCATCATAATTTCTATGATCTGCTTCTCATAAAAATGAGACTCGAGCTCGGATATCTCGTGGAGCGGGACGCTATGGATGCATCGCTTGTAGAAACATTGGCTGAAAAGATAGCGCGCTATTGCTATGATGAGGCCCGCAAGTGCGTAGAGGAAGAACGTCCTGTCCTTGAAGCTCTGAAAGATAAATATCCGCTGGTTCTGGTCAGCAATTTTTACGGTAATGTAGAAGCGGTATTAAAAGATTTTGATCTCCGCAAGTATTTCGATGATATAATAGAAAGCGCGGTAGTTGGTGTAAGGAAACCTGATCCGGCTATTTTCAGGCTGGGAGTGGATGCCCTCGGTCTTAATCCCGATGAGGTACTCGTGGTGGGTGACAGTCTCAAAAAGGACATCTGTCCGGCTGAGTCGATAGGCTGCCATGTGGCATGGATAAAGGGAAAAGGTTGGACAGCCGATGAGGATGCTGCCGTGCATCCTTCGCAGATCGCGTCGCTTGCCGAACTTCTTGACCTGATTTGATAAAATGGAGAGAAAACATATCTATACCGGACTTACCGACGCTCAGGTTGCACAATCGCGTGCCGAGCATGGTGATAATATACTCACTCCGCCACCGGCTACTCCTATATGGAAGCTATTTCTTGAAAAATTCAAGGATCCCCTCATTATCATTCTGCTTGTCGCCGGACTGATGTCAATGGGCATTTCCGTGTATGAATATACGGTGCTCAATCTTGGAGCGGGTGTGTTTTTTGAACCTGCCGGTATCTTCATAGCCATAATTCTTGCCACGGCGCTGGGATTTATATTCGAACTTAAAGCCGACCGGGAATTTGCGATACTGAATAAGGTCAACGATGACGAGCCGGTTCAGGTGTATCGCAACGGTGTCGCCGTTGAGATTCCACGCAAGGATGTGGTTGTGGGTGATATTGTGGTCATCGCTACCGGTCAGGAAATACCGGCCGACGGTGAATTGCTTGATTCCACTTCGCTCAATGTCGATGAATCCACACTTACGGGAGAGCCGTTGTGCGGTAAAACCCATCTCCGGGATCACAGTGACAAGGATGCTACATATCCTTCGTGGATGGTGCTTCGCGGCACTAAGGTGATGGAAGGTCACGGAGTGATGGAAGTCACTGCGGTAGGAGACAGGAGCGAAAACGGTAAAGTATTTGAAGCTACTCATATTGATGAGAATATCGTTACTCCGCTTAACCGGCAGTTGTCACGTCTAAGCACCTATATCACCCGATTCAGCTATGGTGTAGGTATTGCTGTGGTAGCAGGACGAATTCTGATGTATTTCTTCGACGGAGGTGGCGAAAGCGGAGCTTTTGATATGCTTCACTTTATAGCCTACCTGTTGCAGACCATCATGATTGCCGTAGCGCTCATAGTGGTGTCGGTGCCCGAAGGGTTGCCTATGGCTGTAACGCTTTCGCTTGCCTACAGCATGCGACGGCTGCTGAAAAGCAATAATCTCGTGCGTAAACTTCATGCATGCGAGACCATGGGTGCTACTACCGTGATATGTACTGACAAGACCGGTACATTGACACGTAATCGCATGACGGTGGCCGACATGCACTTCTTCATTACACCCGATAATCCCGAAAATCTGCTTACCATAGAGGAGGGTATAGCTGTAAACGCCACCGCTACCCTCGGTGAAGATGAAAACGGTAATCCCACGGTAATCGGCAATCCTACCGAAGGAGCTCTCCTGTTGTGGTTGCGCGGGAGAAACGTAGATTTCCAAACTCTGAAAGCTGATGCCGAGATGGTGGCCGAACTGCCTTTTTCAACCGAGCGCAAGTTTATGGCTTCTGTCGTAAGAAGCAAGTCGGGAAAGCTGCGGCTTTATGTCAAAGGTGCTCCTGAGATCGTTTACGGTTTGTGCAGGAAGGGATCAAGTGCTGAGGAAACAGAGGTCGCTGACACGCTCCGGGGGTATCAGGAACAGGGAATGCGCACTCTTGCACTTGCATATGCTGATCTTCCCGAGAATACGGTGGTGAATTTTGATGCGCCTCTTCCGGAGCTCACTTTGGTGGGAATAGTAGCCATAAGTGATCCCGTGCGCGACGATGTGCCCGATGCGGTGGCTGAATGTGTACAAGCCGGAATAGAGATTAAGATAGTGACGGGCGATACTCCGGCTACCGCGCGCGAGATCGGACGTCAGATTGGTCTGTGGACTGAAAATGACGGAGACGGGAATATCATAACCGGCCCTGAGTTTGCCAAACTTTCCGATGATGAATTGCTCAAGGTAGTACCGCGGCTTAAAATTATAGCCCGCGCGCGTCCTATAGATAAAAAGCGGCTTGTGGAAACACTACGCCGACTCGACGAGGTGGTTGCCGTGACAGGTGACGGCACAAATGATGCCCCTGCCCTTAAGGCTGCGCATGTTGGGCTCTCCATGGGCGACGGTACTTCGGTAGCCAAGGAGGCTTCAGATATAACTATTATCGACAATTCGTTTGCCTCGATAGGTAAAGCCGTGATGTGGGGCCGATCGCTCTACGTTAATTTGCAACGTTTCATATCGTTTCAGCTTACGGTCAATGTCGTGGCATGTCTTGTGGTGCTTGCAGGTGCGTTTATGGGTACGGAGTCGCCGCTTACCGTGACTCAGATGCTGTGGGTGAATCTCATCATGGATACATTTGCGGCTCTGGCGTTGTCGACATTACCCCCCAGTCATGATGTGATGAACCGCAAGCCTCGTCAGCGCAGTGAATTTATCATCACGCCCGCCATGTGGCGAAATATCATATCAACAGGATTGATATTCTTTGTCATCCTTGCCGGCATGATATTCTGGTTTGAACGTTGTGATATTAATAATGTGGCTGACGTGTTCAGTACCGGAATAGGTGAGGAAGGTGCGCTTACGCCTTATGAGCTTACGGTGATATTCACGGTATTCGTTATGCTTCAGTTCTGGAATATCTTTAATTCCCGGGCCCTCGACACACATCGCTCGGCGTTTCATCTTTCGGGATGCGGAGAATTCCTCGGAGTAGCATTAGTGATATTAATAGGGCAGATACTGATAGTCACTTGGGGTGGCGCGTTTTTCAATACCGTGCCGCTGTCATTGACCGACTGGCTTATTATATTTTTCGCTACCTCCCCAGTCTTACTTATAGGAGAATTTTTGCGCCAAATTTCCCCTCGGAAACGGCTTGTTAAGTAAATTTTTGCAGTAAAACAGGAAAATTGAAAAGAAATTTTGATTTTTTTTGGAAAAATTTGGGTAGTGTTAAAAAAAAGTTATAATTTTGAGTTGTTTTTTACGCGAACTCCCTACCGAGTCCTCGTTTCAACTGTATTTATGAATAAAACTTATTAAAAATTTCTATATTAATTATCTATTAATTTTTCAAAGTTATGAACAAGAGTGCAATCTTAGCATTGGTTTGTGCCGCATTCGCAGGCCAGACTCTCATGGCTCAGACCGCAGAGGAAGTAACCTTTGTGGAAGATCCCGCGCAGGGCTACACTTTCAATCGTTTCCAGGATAACTGGTTTATCACTGCTGAAGGTGGTGCCAATTTCTACTTCTCCAAGTATGATGCAAAGCTTGGTAAGAAAAAACGTATCGCTCCCGCTGCTTCTCTCTATGTAGGTAAGTGGTTCTCGCCCATCATCGGTGGTCGTATCGGCGGTAACTTCACTCAGATCCACGCAGTCACCAACTATGTATATGATCTCGGTGCAATGCCCGATGAGAAAATCGGTGGCGGCTTCTACAAGCAGAAACTGAACTATTTCGTTCCTACCGTTGACGTTATGTTAAACCTCACCAACTGGTGGTGCGGCTATCGTCCCGGTCGTGTTTACAACGCTGTATTCTACGGCGGTGGTGGCGTAGTTCTTCCCTACGTTCCCGATTATAAAGCTAACGGCGAACGCGACGGTTGGAAATATGGTAAATCTGTAGATCTTACCGCTCACGTAGGTCTTATCAACTCGTTCAACCTCAACAAGCACTTCGCTCTCGCTCTCGACCTGCGTTATGCTGTATTCGCTGAGAATTCTCACGAGACCGGTGCAAACCTCAACAACGACCTTCAGGCTTACCTGACTCTTACCTACAACTTCAACAAGACTTCTTGGACTGCTCCTGTGGTTCCCGTTTGTCCTCCTGTTAAGAACTGCGACGCTGAAGTTGCCGCTCTTCAGGCTGCCAACGCACGCATCGCTGACCTCGAGCGTCAGATCAAGGACTGCCTCTCTCGTCCCGTAGAAGTTAAGGAAGTTAAGGCTGCTGCCGGTCCTCTCACCACTGTTTACTATGTAATCAACGGTACTCGTCTTTCTCGCGTTGACAAGAAGGTCCTCGGCGCTGTTGCTGAAGTGATCAAGGCTAACCCCGACAAGAAGTATGAAGTAACCGGTTGGGCCGATAACTACACCGGTACCGCTGCTGTAAACGATCGCATCCGCGAGGCTCGTGCCAAGGGTGTTGAGAAGTGCCTTCTCAGCTACGGCGTTAACCCCGCTCAGCTCATCGTTAACACCAACAATGACAACCTCAACGACATGGGCGACAAGTACGTGGCTCTCGACCGCGCTGTCACCATCAAGGTTGCTGAATAATCAGCTTAATTATCAAGCATTCTATAATGAGCCGTTCCCCCGGGAGCGGCTCATATTTTTTGAACCATAGGGTCGGAAGATGTGTTTATTAGTTGCATATCTACTATTCAACTGTTTATTATGGATCGTATACCTGTTGATGAAACTCTTTTGCGAAATATCAGTCTTCTCTCGGCCTCGTCGCCACAGGAGAGAAGGATGGTGCCCCGCGGTACCGGATCTTTTCCCTCCGTTAAAGGTCTGGAAGAAGCTATGTCGCTCATTAAAGCTATAGTGTTTCCCGATTTCTTTGATTCCCGTCGTAACAACAGGGAGATAAGATCTTGTTATATAGGAGTTAACCTCGAAAAGCTGTATTCAGTGCTCAGTCAGGAGATAAAGAGGGCGCTTCGGTTTGACAATACTCTCGAGGAAGATGAGGTATATTGCGAGGCTTGCCGACTGACCCTCAAGTTTATCGATGAGCTGCCTGAGATCAAGCGCCTGCTTTTTACCGATGTCGAAGCGATGTACAATAATGATCCGGCTGTAGATAATTATGCCGAGGTGATACTCTGTTATCCCGTGGTGCAGTCGATGGTCAATTATCGAACCGCTCATGCTCTCCTGAAGTTGGGCGTGCCTGTAATTCCCCGTGTCATCTCGGAGCTTGCCCATTCCGCTACCGGAATCGACATAAATCCCGGAGCTGAGATAGGCGAGTATTTTGCCATAGATCATGGAACAGGAGTGGTGATAGGTGAGACATCCATTATTGGAAATCACGTCACTATTTATCAGGGTGTGACGCTTGGAGCCAAAAATTTCACACTCGATTCCAACGGACATCCGGTAAATATCCCGCGTCATCCCATAATCGAGGATAATGTGACAATTTACGCTAATGCCACTATTCTTGGCCGCATAACAGTGGGTCGCGATTCCGTGATAGGAGGAAACATCTGGCTCACTCAATCAGTTCCTGCCGGGTCACGTGTGCTTCAGTCCCGCACTCCCGAACCGGCCGGAGAAATGAAATATTAATCATCGTAATACGTATACTCATTATGAAACGAATAGCTGATAATCTCATAGAACTTGTAGGACATACACCTCTTCTTGCGCTTAATAATATAAAACGGGATCTTGATCTAAAAGCCGATATTGTGGCTAAGATAGAGTCGTTCAATCCCGGCGGAAGCGTCAAGGACCGGATAGCACTCGCCATGATTGAAGATGCCGAGCGTAAAGGCATATTGAAGCCCGGAGGTGTGATAATCGAGCCTACAAGCGGCAATACCGGCATCGGACTTGCTTGGGTGGCAAGTGTAAAAGGTTATAGGACGATTCTTACCATGCCTGAAACCATGAGCGTTGAGCGACGCAAACTGCTTCAGGCATTCGGAGCCGAGCTCGTGCTCACTCCGGGTGCTGAAGGCATGAACGGTGCGATCAGAAAGGCCGAGGAATTGCGTGACACCACGCCCGGCGCTGTGATATTACAGCAATTTGAAAATCCGGCCAACCCCGAGAAGCACAGACTTACGACCGCACGTGAGATCTGGGATGATACCGACGGAGAGGTCAATATCCTCGTTGCCGGTGTGGGTACAGGCGGAACTCTGAGCGGAACTGCCGAAGGGCTGAAAGCATATAATCCGTCGATTGAAGCGGTTGCCGTAGAGCCCGAGAATTCGGCCGTGCTTTCGGGTGAAACAGCCGGGCCGCACAAGCTTCAGGGGATAGGTGCCGGTTTCATTCCCGGTAATTATCACGCAAATTCCGTTGACAGAGTCATGAAGATATCGGATGACGACGCTTCCAGATATTCCCGTATGCTCGTAAGAAAAGAAGGGCTCCTTGCCGGAATTTCTTCAGGCGCGGCTCTGGCGGCAGCCGTAAAACTTGCACGCGAGAAAGAAAATGAAGGGAAGATGATAGTGGTGATACTCCCTGATACCGGAGAGCGCTATATGTCAACTCCTCTGTATGATTTTGACGGGTATCCGCTTGATTAAGCGAAAGCATATTTTTCTGACAGTAATAATTTCATCTTGTCTTTTCGCGGAAAAAGATTGGAAAAGTATTGTTTTATTTTTCCAATCTTTATATCTTTGCTTCCGTGGAAAAGAATCTTTGTATATGTCAGGAAAATATTCTCATATCTTAATATTTATATTTTGCGGGCTTGCCGCTGCGCTCATGACGGCATGCGGATCGTCACGCACCGTCACTGCATCGGCAGGTCACAAAGTCGACAGAAAAGGCGGCAGCACGATGAGTAAGGTAGAGTATGCCGTGATCGACGGCTCCATGGAATCCTCGTCGCGTGCACTTCTTGCCGAAGCTAAAAAGTGGCTCGGGACACCTTATAAATACGGAGGTGAAGACAGAAACGGAGTGGACTGCTCGGGGCTCGTGCTAAACGTGTTTCGTAATGCTCTGAATATCAAATTACCTCGCTCGTCGAGCAAACAGATGGAGTACAGCTCATCCATAGCCAAGCGTGATCTTATACCCGGCGACCTGCTGTTTTTCGCCACTACGGGTGGTAACCGTATATCGCATGTGGGCATGTATATCGGTGAAGGAAAGATGGTGCATTCTTCTACCTCGCGCGGGGTGATGGTTAGCCGGATCGAGGAGGATTATTTTGTAAAGACTTTCGCCGGTGCGGGTAGGGTCGATGCTTATTATGCCATGCTTTCCAAGTCCGGTAAAAAAAACGGCAAAGCCAAAACGGAGATTGTCGAACCATCGGCCGAGCCCTCTTTCAGGTTTGAGCCCGTAGCGGAAATCCCCGTTCGCACCACTCCTGCGGTAAGTGCGGCTCCTGCGCCAAAGGCTGCTCCTGTTGTAGCTCAAAGTGCCTCCCAACCGGCAGGTGATTCACCCGAAATTTCGGCTGATGAGGCACGCCGCCGCGTGCTTAACTCGCTTATCGAACAGAAGTTGGATTCAATTTATACCACCGTATCGAAATGACGGATATAGAAATTGTAACCGCGCTTTACCGCAAGGTGACCGGTTTTGATCCTGAAGTGATTAATGCCATCAAAGGCAGCGGATCTTCAAGGCGTTATTATCGTGTGGGAGAAAATCCCGTTCTGATTGCGACTGTCGGAACTGATATTGCTGAAAATGAGGCGTTTCTGTATCTTACAGAGCATTTTTACAAAAAAGGTCTTGCTGTGCCCGAAGTCCTTGCGGTAGCTCCGGGACGGAATGCCTACATACAGACCGATAACGGAAATATCGCTCTTTTCGATTGCATTGACAACGATGAATTGATAATCAAGTCGGTTAAAGCGCTTGCCGATATGCAATACCGCGGCGCTGAGGGTCTTGATTTTTCGCGTTGCTATCCTGTGTCGTCGATGGACAGGCAGGCTATATTATGGGATCTGAATTATTTCAAATATTGCTTTCTTAAGAATACCCCGGTAGAATTTTCCGACCGCAAGCTTGAGGAAGATTTTGACCGATTGGCCGATGAACTGGCTGTAAAGGATGATGAGCATACCTTTATGGTTCGCGATTTCCAGTCGCGCAACATATTGGTGCGTGACGGAGCTGTCACCGTAATCGACTATCAGGGTGGTCGCAGGGGCCCGACCGAATACGATGTTGCCTCGTTTGCATGGCAGGCTCGTGCTAATTTCACACCTGAAAAGCGGTCAATGATAATTGATGCCTATATCGACGCTGTATCGGCATACGCTGCTATTGACCGGGATAGGTTCATGTCGCGGCTTTATAAATACGTGTTTCTGCGGCAGCTTCAGACTCTCGGTGCGTACGGTTATCGGGGACTTGTACAGCAGAAAGCACATTTCGTAAGAAGTATTCCACAGGCGCTGCGCAATCTCCGTGAGATGATACCCTCGGAATATCCCTACCTTGGAGGTGTTCTTAACGAGATGATTGACAAAGTTCTTCCTGATTTTAAGCAGCCGCAGAAGTTGCTCGTCAAGGTGGAAAGTTTTTCATTCATGCAGGGTATACCGGCCGATATGACCGGCAATGGAGGTGGTTTTGTATTTGACTGTCGCGGACTCCCTAACCCGGGTAGATACGATCAGTACAAAAAACTCACCGGAAGAGATATTCCCGTAATAGAATTCCTTGAGAAATGTCCTGAAATACATGAGTTTATTCAATCCGCGAAGACTATGACCGGAATTTCAGTGAAAACTTATAAGGAACGGGGATTTTCTTCACTCATGATTAATTTCGGCTGCACGGGCGGTCGTCACCGCAGCGTGTACTGTGCCGAGCAGATAGCCCGATATCTGCATTCGCATTTTAATGTGGATGTGCTTCTGACTCATCGTGAGCAGAATATTTCAGAAAAATTTTCGGCGGAATGAAAGGATTGATATTTGCTGCCGGACTCGGCACCCGGCTTTATCCGCTAACGGCCGACAGTCCCAAAGCACTTGTAAAGCTGGCCGGTAAACCTATGCTTCAGCATGTTATTGAGAAGTTAGGCAGTGCAGGTATTACCGATATAGTTATAAATATCCATCATTACGCAGGCAAGATTATCGAATTCCTTGAGCGAAATGATAATTTCGGATTAAATATTCAGCTGAGCGTTGAGAAAGAGTATCCGCTTGAGACAGGAGGCGGATTACTCAAAGCAGCCGAATGGCTTGATGGCGATGAGCCTGTTTTACTGCACAACGCTGACATTTACACTGATTTTCCGATTGGCGAAATGGCTTCAGCTCATATGAAATCGGGTGCCGACATAACTCTGCTTGCCGATAATCGCAAATCCTCGCGTCAATTACTGTTTGACCGTGACAAGCGCATGAGAGGCTGGACCAATCTCGCTACGGGAGAAGTCAAGCCGGCGCTTGTAAATCTTGCCGGTCTGGAGCCGAAGGCATTCGGCGGTGTGCACATAATAAATCCATCAGTGGTGTTTCCGCTATTGAAAGCCGGGGCGATTGAAGAGGTCTTTTCTATCACGCAGTTCTATATCTCCGTATGCAACGACGTGTTGATTAAAGGTTTCACACCGTCGCAGCCTTACGGATGGCATGATATAGGTACGGTTGAGAAGCTTGCAGCGGCAGAAAGTTACTTGCTTTCAAAATAACTGCGCAGCGACACGGCGCTTTCTTCGGCGGGCGTCTCTATCGCTAAAATCACAGGGGCATCGTTCCTTGATAAGAATTCAGGAATTGCTGATATTAGTTCATTCTCATTCGTTGCATGCATATATGCGATTCCATAAGCTTCGGCCAATTCCTTTAATGGAAGATTCATGCAACTGCTGAAAAATAGTTCGCGCTCGGGAAGCCGTGAAGTCGATTCTATGAAGCGGAAGATACCGCCACCCGAATTTAACGTAACGACCATTTTCAGTTTCGGCGATAGCAGCCGCGATGACAGGGCGGCCGTTTCATACTGGAAACTCATGTCGCCCGATATGAGAATCACGCCCTCGGGAGCAACCGTTGACGCACCCAGAGCGGTGGATGTGCAGCCGTCTATTCCGCTTACTCCTCGGTTGCAGTCAACCCGGGCAAACGGGATGTAACCCATAAGCTGCGAGTATCGGATGGGGGTGCCGTTGGAGAAATGGAGGGTAGAATCCGCCGGGAGATGTTTAAGCAATGTATAGAAAGCTTTCATATCGGTCCATCCCTCAGCCTTTATCTTGTTCTCTTGAAATTCAATACCGCATTTAAAAGCATCATGCCATATCTCACCGAAGTCAGAGCGTGAAGCGCCGTTAATTCTATCGGCAAGCCGGGTGAAAAATATGGTAGGATCGGCATTTACCGCTACACTGAGATGCTTGAAGCAGTCAACCAAATGTTCGGTCACCCCTACGTGCCAGTGAATAAGTGACGGTGTATTACGGAGAAATTCCTTGATTTTTCTTGACACGAGGGCACCCCCGAGAGTTATGACAATATCTGGTCGGTACAGATTAGGATCATCGCTTCGGAGTGTCTGATTAAGGGCAAGATCAATGGCTGATACGAATGATTCGGAATGAAGATTAGCTACGGTTTCAGTAAGCACGGCAACTCCGGGAAGTTGGGCTATACGTTCAAGTGCGCTGTTCAATTCCTTGTCGGGTGGCATGAACCCCGCCACTATCATGACACGGGTGGATGTGGCGACAAGGCGTGCCGCTTCATTTATTACCTCGTCGCTTACCGATGGCTTGACTGAGGTAGAGATGATTTTTCGTGCCGAGCACGGTGTGTATTCTCCCATATTCCCAAGCGGCGCGTCGATGCGCATATTGATATGTACGGGTCCACGACGCGGCGACAGTGATATGGCGAGGGCATCGTTGATTTCGCGGCGGGTCATCCATATAGCTGACTCATGCTCAAGGCGGGCAGGAATATCGGTCTCGGTCTTGACGAAGCCTGCAAGGGCTCCCGGCTGGCGGATGGTCTGCGAATCATCCTGATCTATCCATTCCTGCGGACGGTCGGCCGAAACGACAATAAGCGGTACACCCCGATAATAGGCCTCGGCCACAGCCGGTGCATAATTCAGTAGAGCCGTCCCACTCGTGCAGCATATAGCAACCGGTTCTCCTGACTCGATGGATGCTCCGAGTGCGATGAAAGCCGCCGAGCGCTCGTCGATAACCATTTCCATCCTCAATTCGGGTCGCCGTGATAAAGCCACGAGCAGAGGTGCGTTACGTGAGCCAGGCGAGGCGATGACGAGTTTTACACCATGGGCTGTAAGGAGATCGGCAAGTATGTTGCAGTTGAGTTTATCAGTCGTTACCATCGTCAAATATTTTCACTGTCCCCGCTGGAAGTGAGGCCGGGAGGTAGATCAGCCGCTGATTGTCTGACCCTCGGAAACGCAGCTTTATATCGCGCCGGGCGAGAATGAAAGGACCGTCGACAAGCACGTCGATGAAATCAAGCAGGCGGCGTAAATTCCCGTCACGCAAAATATGTTCGTAAGTATAGCCGGTATAACACCACACATTGTATCCGCGTCGTTTCAGTTCCGATGCGAGGGGTAAAGTGTTTTCGGCATCATAAAGCGGATCGCCGCCGGTGAGGGTGACATTGAATCCCGCTTCTTCCACGCGGCTCATTATATCGCTCACCGACATTTCTTCTCCGCCCGCCGGATCCCATGTGGAGGGATTGTGGCAGCCTACGCAGTGGTGGGAGCAGCCTGCAAAATAGATGGCGGTCCGGAGTCCCGGACCGTCAACTGATGTTCCTTCCACTATACGGATTACTCGCATAGAGGTATTTTATTCGTGAACCACGCGGTCACGAAGTTCGGCGAGTTTTGCGTTGTTCCATCGGTCGGTCGTGCCCACGAGATAGCCTGTAATACGCTGTAGACAGTCGATGTTGTGGCCGTGGCATGACGGACATTCGGTAAGATTTTCCTGAGCATCCTCATATCCGCAGTCCATGCAGCGGTTTCGGTTGTGGTTTACGGATCCGTAACCGATATTGTACTTGTCTATAAGATCCACTATGTCCTCGATTGCCTGAGGATTGTGTGTAGCGTCGCCGTCGATTTCCACATAGAAGATGTGTCCGCCTCCGGTGAGTTCGTGATATGGTGCTTCGATGACGGCTTTGTGGCGCGGCGAGCACTTGTAGTAGACCGGTACATGGTTGGAGTTGGTATAATAATCCTTATCGGTCACGCCGGGTATTATGCCGAAAGAGCGTCGGTCACGTGAAGTGAATTTGCCCGAGAGACCTTCGGCCGGAGTGGCGAGAACTGAGAAATTATGCCCGTATTTCTCGCTGAACTCATTGACGCGCGACCGCATGTGGGATACGATGCGCAGACCGAGTTTCTGGGCTTTTTCATCTTCGCCGTGGTGTTTTCCCGTAAGAGCGATCAGGCATTCGGCCAGACCGATGAATCCTATACCGAGAGTACCCTGATTGATGACTGACTCGATAGTATCGTCGGCTGCGAGAGCGTCGGCCCCGTTCCACAGGCGCGACATGAGCAGGGGGAACTGTTTCGCTTTCGCCGTGCGCTGGAAATCGAACCGGTCACAGAGCTGACGGGCGGTGATGTCGAGCATATTATCGAGCTTGCTGAAGAATCGCTCTATGCGTTCCTGCTCGTTGACAATATTCATGCACTCGATAGCAAGACGCACTATGTTGATGGTGGAGAAACTGAGATTACCGCGGCCTATGGAAGTTTTCTCGCCGTAACGGTTTTCAAACACTCGTGTGCGGCAACCCATAGTGGCAACCTCGTATTTGTAACGCTGGGGATCGTTGGCATCCCATTTCTCGTGATGATTGAACGTGGCGTCAAGATTCACGAAATTAGGGAAGAAGCGGCGTGCGGTGACTTTGCAGGCGAGTTTGTAAAGATCGTAGTTGGGATCTTCGGGCAGATAGTTTACACCTCGCTTTTTCTTCCATATCTGGATGGGGAATATTGCGGTAGCGCCATTTCCCACACCTTCGTAGGTGGAATTCAGTAATTCGCGTATTATGCAGCGGCCTTCGGCCGAAGTGTCGGTGCCGTAGTTGATAGAGCTGAACACCACCTGATTACCACCGCGGGAGTGGATGGTATTCATGTTGTGGATGAAGGCTTCCATGGCCTGATGCACGCGCGAGGTTGTGCGGTTAATAGCATGCTGGAGCCAGCGGGCATCACCTTCAAGACCGTCGAGCGGCTTGCGGATATAGTCCTTGATCTCGCAGTTATATAGATGGCTGAGGTCATTTCCGGTAAGAGCCTCGATATTCTTAACCTCCTCTATAAATGAACTTCTTACAAAAGGAGCGAGATAGAAATCAAATGCCGGAATAGCCTGACCGCCGTGCATTTCGTTCTGGGCGGTTTCGAGAGAAATACAAGCGATGATGGACGCGGTCTCGATGCGCTTTGCCGGACGGGATTCGCCGTGGCCGGCCACAAATCCGTTGACGAGTATCCGGTCAAGCGGATGCTGCACGCAGGTGAGCGACTTGGTAGGGTAGTAGTCCTTGTCGTGTATATGAAGGTAGCCGTTTCTTACGGCCTCGCGCGCTTCGGTCGACAGCAGATAATCGTCAACAAACGGTTTGGTAGTCTCGCTGGCAAATTTCATCATCATTCCTGCGGGCGAGTCGGTATTCATGTTGGCGTTCTCGCGTGTGATGTCATTGCTCTTTGCCTCGATGATTTCAAGGAACATGTCGCGTGTCTTGGCGCGGCGGGCTATGCTTCGCTGGTCGCGATAGGCGATATAGCGTTTGGCAACCTCCTTGCGCGGGCTTTTCATAAGTTCAAGTTCCACGCGGTCCTGAATTTCTTCTACCGACATCTGTTCTTTTCCGTAGGTTGAGATGCGGTCGGTTATGCGGTGGATGAGCGATTCATCTTCGCCCATTTCGGTGGTCAGCATGGCCTTGCGGATTGCCGCCTTGATTTTTTCTTCGTTGTAGCCCACGACGCGGCCGTCGCGTTTCACTACTGTCTGTATCATCGGGGAGTTTGATGGTGTGGTTAAGGTTGAAATTTTGGTTTGCTGTGTGTCACTGACGTTCTACGCATTGACTCGACAAAGGTAACAACTACGTTTGTCATGTGCAAGAAAAATAGTATAAAATAATTGTTAAAGAATTTTGTTTTGGAAAACTTTTGCGCATTTGAAAAATTGTAATACGCTATAAATCAATGAAAAGATGTTTGGTTTTGGATAACTTTTTAAAATTGTAAAAGTTATAAACATGCCATTTGGGACAATTCTTCGATAGAATTGATTTCAGCGTGTGGATGAAATTCTGGAGGAAACAATGTCAGGTCCTGCGTATGTATGTTTCTGTTGACGCCATTCAGCATTATTGTTTTCCAGCCCATCCGTCGGGGTTGAAAAAAGTCTTTTGCGGGATTGTCACCTATATAGAAATAAGGCGGTGAAATTGCGGTTGACTCGGTAAGACGGAAAGGTAGCCCGCTCATTTTGTCAGCGCCGGTCTCCTCCGAAATGAACACCATATTGCTGTCGAAATATCTGTCGAGGCCCAGAGCTGAAATCTTGTTGCGCTGGGTGAGAGAGCGTCCGTCGGTGATAAGCGAGAGCGCGATGCCGCGATTTTTTAATTCAAGCAGCGTGGATTCTATTTCGGGAGCAAGCGAAATATCAGGCTTGTGTTCACGATATATCCTGAGCAGCGGAGCAGCGTCGGGTAGCCCGAGAAGACAAGCGGCCATGTCAAAAGCTTCACGCGGAGAGGGCGCGGCATCCATCATGGCCGAAAGTTCAGGCCGGCTGTATCGGGCGCTTATGGCGCGATAGGCTGACCTGACAAATTCTATTTCGGGATAAAGAGTGTCGTCGAGATCAAACGCGATGGTCATGAATGAAACTCTTGATTGACTCTGCGACAAAAATTATATCTTCATCGGTGAGCGATGAGCCGCTCGGCAGACATAGTCCGCGCTCGAAAAGCGATTCAGCAGTGCCGTCGGTATAGGCGGGAGCATCGGCAAAAAAAGGCATCATGTGCATAGGTCGCCACAACAGGCGCGTTTCTATACCTTTTTCCATAAGAGCTATACGGAGTTGATCAGGCGTGATGCCTGTAGCCGGATCAATCAGGATAGTGGAGAGCCAGAAATTGGAGTTGAAATCGTCGGCGGGATTCTCCTGTACGGTAATGCCGTCTACACCCTCAAGCATCTCGCTATAGAGGCGGTGTATGGCACGTCGGCGATCGACGCGGGCTTGCAACGACTCTATCTGACCGCAACCAATAGCCGCGCTGATATTTGAAAGCCGGTAATTGAAACCGATTACTTCGTGATAATAATACGGACGATTCTCGCGCGACTGAGTTGCGTAGAATTTCACGCGGGCTGCAGCCTCAGGCGAAGGGCACACGAGTGCTCCGCCTCCTGATGTGGTGATAATCTTGTTGCCGTTGAAACTCAGAGCTCCGTATTGGCCGAATGTACCGCATTTACGACCTTTATATTCCGAGCCGAGTGCTTCAGCAGCATCTTCAAGCACCGGAATATCATATTTTTCGGCAATATTTCTTATCTCGTCCATCTTGGCGGGCATGCCATAGAGATGTACCGGGACGATGGCTTTAGGTTTGCGCCCCGTCACCTTTATGCGGTCATTAATGGCAAGTTCAAGAAGTTCGGGTGACATGTTCCAAGTATAAGGTTCGGAGTCGACAAATACCGGTACCGCACCCTGATAACGCACGGGATTGGCACTTGCCGAGAAAGTAAGATCCTGCACTATCACCTCATCGCCGGCTTTTACGTCGAGCATCACCAACCCGAGGTGTATGGCGGCTGTACCGGCACTCAGAGCCACCACATCATCGTGGTCGAGGTATGATTCCAAACGGTGCTCAAACTCATCCACGTGCGGACCGAGCGGCACGATCCAGCAGTCGCGCATCGCTTCGTCGATATATTTCTGTTCCGTTCCCGACAGATGCGGGAGCGATAGCTTGATATTGCGTTTCATCAGTCGTTTTCTGTTGTGTAATCTATACAGGCGCGCGATGCTATTACGTTCTTGATAATCGACACGGCGTCGAGATGGGCGGGATGAAGGGAATAGCTCACGAGTTCTTCGTGGGTATCGAAACAAGCGTGAATCATCAGATCGTAGCTCTCGCAGGGATTTTCGTTCAGGTACACGTCTATCCGTTTTATCCCGGGAATTTTTTCGGGAAGGGCCATTACAGCCTCACGGAAACGGCATGCGTAATCTTTACGTTCATTATCGTCTCCCTTGAGGCTGAACATTACTATGTGGTTGATCATTACAGTTGGTTTTGGATTGATTCTTCGTGGATGGAAGCAAAAAGTTTCTCGATAAATTCCTCCGACATGCCCATGTCGGCAGCCGAAGCGATGCGCGACAGCAACACATTCTCATATCGTTCGGTCTGGACAACAGGAATGCCGTGGCGGCGCTTGTATTCGCCTATTTCTTTTGATACGGCCATTCGTCGGGCGAGGATTTCAAGCAACTCTGAGTCGAGCTGGTCTATCTGTAGTCTGAACTGACGCAGAGGTTCATCTGATGATGTGCGCGACGATCGGTGACGTAGGTTGCGAAGTATTTCAGCGAGTGACTGAGGTGTCACCTGCTGGTCCTTGTCGCTCAGGGCGGAATCAGGGTCAGGGTGAGTCTCGATGATAAGGCCGTCAAACCCCATATCCATAGCCGTGCGGGCGAGGGGAGCTATGAGATCGCGCCGTCCTCCTATATGGCTCGGATCGCTCAGCAACGGCAGTTGAGGAAGCCGGCGATGCAACTCGAGCGGAACGCTCCAGCGGGGATGGTTGCGGTATACGTCATGGCCGAGAGAGCGGAATCCCCGGTGTATGGCGCCGATATTTTTCACTCCGGCATCCCGCAGCCGCTCGATGGCGCCTATCCATAACTCGATATCGGCGACAACAGGATTTTTCACCAATACGGGAGTATCGGGGCAAAGACGCCCTATGGCCTCGGCCAGTTCCTGCATGGCAAACGGATCGGCCGACGTGCGGGCACCGATCCATAGCAGGTCTATGCCGTGGTCAGCCGTGGCTTCCACATGCCGCGGTACGGCAACTTCCGTGGCTACAGGCATCCCTGTCATGCTTTTTACTTTATCGAGCCACTTGAGAGCCGGTTCGCCCACGCCCTCGAAACCACCCGGTTTGGTGCGTGGTTTCCACACTCCCGCGCGGAATATCTGCACGGCAGTGTCACGGCGTAAGATCTCAGCCGTAGTCAGAACCTGACGTTCCGACTCGGCGCTGCACGGCCCTGCAATCAGGAGCGGGCGGGGAAAAAGCAGGGGTGATGACGGTGCGGTCACCTGCACGATTATGAATTTTTGTTTTCAGCCCAAGCCTGCAGAGGCATTTTCTCGATACGGCGCTCGTGACGACCGCCTTCAAACGGTGTTTCAAGGAAAGCGTCGACAATGTTTATCGCCGTCACAGTATCGATGAAACGGGCGGGAAGTACGAGGACGTTGGCATTGTTGTGCTGACGGGCGAGGCGGGCAAGCTCTACGTTCCAGCATAGCGCCGCGCGGATTCCCTGATGCTTGTTGAGTGTCATTCCTATGCCGTTGCCCGAACCGCAGAGTGCTATTCCCGGATAACAAGAGCCATCTTCCACGGCATCGGCTGCCGGATGTGCGAAGTCGGCATAGTCGCAACTATCGGATGAGAAGCAACCGAAGTCACGTGTATCCACATTCTGCGAAGCGAGGTATCCCTCGATTACAAGTTTCATTTCATAACCGGCATGATCGCTGCACATTGCTACCGGTGTACCATTTTTTAGAATAGACATGATAAGAAAAATTTACGCAAAGGTACAAAAAATTCCTTTACCTGCGGTCAGCTCTTTTCACACCGGAATCACAATCATGGGCACATCGCTGAGAAACAGTAGCTTGTGGGCAAGCCCGGGATTAAACAGGCGGGCGAAGATATTTTTCTTTCGGTTGGGTACCACGATAAGATTAGGGTGGACGAGATGGTGGATGCGCTGATATTCCTCGGCGATACGGTCACCTCTTACAGCGTCGGTCTGGAATGTGTAACCTTCGTAGTGACGCCGGCAATAGGCCAGAAGAGAGTCCTCGGCCTTATGATTGTCGGCCGGATGCTTCTTGGAAGGGAGGCTCAGGAGCGTCACGGAGAAATTGCTCATGGGATAAAGGCGGTAAAGGGCATCGAGAGCGAGTATGTCCTCCTGATCGAGACTGCTGATGAGGATTACGCTTGATATATTGCTAAGATTGTCGAGCGATACCACCTCGGGCACGGTAAATACCGGATAGCGGCATGTATCGAGAACTTCGGCGGTGACACTACCCACAAGCTCCCGCTCTTTTTTGCCGGCTCCGCGTGTGCCCATAACTATAAGCATGGGATGACATTCGCGAGCCATTTCGCCTATCACATCCTCGGGAACGCCTTCACGCACTTCGGTGCGGAATTTTACCGCCGGTATGTCGCCGCGCTTAATTTTCTCGCGGAGCGACTTTACGAATCGATCCATCATCACCTTTGTCTCGGCATTGATTTCATGATCGATGAGGGCGTCTTCCTGAGCGGTGGTGTCGAAAGTCAGCGAATCGGAAAGCTGCATGTTAGCTCCCATCATCATCGGGTCGATGTAGGTGTGGAGAATTAGGATTGAAGCGTTGTGAGCGGCGGCGATATGAAAAGCGTAGTCGCAGGCTATTATGGAATGGGATGAGAAATCTACCGGTACAAGCACCGTGGGTGAGACCTTGTCGCTTGCCACCGATGCATCGCATGCGAATATATCGAGATTCTCGATGATGCGCAGCGCCAGCGGCAGATCGTTCTCATGGATTCTAACCCTGACGCCCGACGACACGACGGGAGCCTCCAGATTGACATTCTGCAGCGTCACGGGAATACCTTCTTTCTCTAATATGGATTTGAGATTTTGGGCGCGGTCATATGTGTGTATCGCGAGTGTGATAAGGCGGTCGTCGGTCATCGTCGGGTGAAAATGGAATTGAATAATGTGAAATTGTAATATGTCACGATGCGCAAGCCTCATTGCTTGCTGAATGAGAGGGCTTGCGCATCGGGCCTATGCAAAAAGAATGACTTGGTTTCAGTCTTTGTTCTGATTCTGAAGAATTTCGAGAGCCATATCGTAGATCGTGGTGTCGTCAAGCACAACGATACCTCCGTCGGGACCCGGCTCGATGTGAACTCCGCAGTTCTTGCCGAATTCATAGTTGGAACCGCCGAAATAGTTGCGGACGGTCTGAACGGTAGTGTTGAGTTTATCGGCGATAAGAGTTATAGAGCCATCGGGCAGGCTGTCTTTTATACGGCGAAGCTCGTTGAAAGTGATAGTCTTGGTCATGATATCAATATTTAGAGGGTTTGTAATTGGTTTCTAAAATTTTTATGTGACTAAATTAGACTTTTATTTTCATTTAGGCAAATAATTTTAGAAAAAAATGCGCCGGATACTGAAATATTTTCAATTAAAGCGTTCAGATGCGCTCCACATCCCGGGCATTTATCCATGCCCTGTGGGTGTTGTCGACCTGAACATCAAGCCATAACGGAGCCACCGTGTCAGCCGGATTCCTGACCGAATCAAGTATCTCCACGCGGGTGCCTTCATGGAGTAGCATGGCTTCAAGAGAGCGGTCGGCCGGAACACGGGGTGCGGTGCTGAGGATAGTCGATGGTGCCAGTATCACGGCCTGCTCGGTATCGGTAGCCGAGGCCGCGCAGCGGAACGAGAAAAATACCGCGATGCCGCATATTATTATTGATGCTATTCCTCCGAAGAAGCCGGTCTTGCGCAGTGGAATGCTTGATGAAAATATGTAGACTATTATGCCTGCGATGGTGACAAGAAAAAATATCATTGCGGTCCAAGCCCAGAAGTTGGAAGAGAAACGTCCGGCGGTGCTGTCGAGGATATTTCCCAGAAACGTGCCGCGTTCGCCCGGGCGATCGGTAAGACGGGAATTGACAAAAGCGAGATTCTCGCGCGCCTCGGTCATCGAGGGGTCAAGACGGAGCGCACGTTCATACATGAGCACAGCCATTCCGTTTCGTCCCATGCGGTAATAGCAGTTGCCCAGATTGTAGAGCAGGGGAGCCGATGTACCGTCGGTCTCGGCTATGGTAGTGTAAAGTCGGGCGGCAGTGGTGAAATCATCGGCTGTATATGCCGAGTCGGCTTGCTCGAAAAGCGATTGTGCGCCGGCAAAGAGCGGAGCTGCGAGCATCAGGAATAGCAATATCTTTTTCATGAGAGAAGAATCATTTTGAAGGTTTGAAATTTTCCATCTTGTCGATTGCGTCGGCGCCTTGACGATATACTTCCTCAATGCGTGATTCCGATTGGGGTGTATAGCGTGCCATCTCGCAGTCGTCGAGCACGGTGATAAACGAGTCGATCACCTCGGGAGAATACTTGCGTTCGGTAAGCGTGGCGGCGATGTTCTCGCGCGAGAGACGTGACAGAGGTATGGAAAGCTTGTCGGACAGGTAACCCCACACGGCCTTGAGCATTTCTTCATAGAATTTGTCGGCATCGGACTGTTTCATATACTCTTCGGCTTTCTTCAGACGGCGTTTGGCTACCTTTGAAGCCTTGGCATTGCGGCGACCGGCCACATCGGCGTTTCTGCGAAGCTGCTCGCGGTAGATTATCACTACCGCTGCAAGCGCTATCACGGGCAGGATGTATACGAGCCAGTACCAGAGGTTATAGATTACCGGAGTGTGATCGCGCGATACCGACGACTCGCCCGTCTTAATGAAACGGATATCCGTATTCTTTGATTCGATATCTTTGCGGTCGACCGAAGCGCTGACCACATTGTCGCCCTTCGCAACATTGATTTCGTAGCCTTCCGTGACGATGGTATGATACTGACGGTCAGACGGATTGAAGTAAACGAATGTGTGAGGCTTGATATTGAATTTACCTACAGCCTGAGGCACAAACGGATATTCGATTGTCATGGTTCCCGACACGTCGTTTCCGCTCACGGAAGTCTCTACATTTGACGACGGTGTATATAACTCGAATTCCGACGGGAAATCAATCTCGGGTTCTTTCAGATATTTTATGTTGCCCGTGCCGGTGATGGTATACAGGAGAGTGGCGGGATCACCGGTGCGGAAGTTGGAGCCTACGATGCGCGATGATGCGTTGAAATGGCCCACGGCACCCTCAAAACCGTCGGGTCGGGGAGAGGGCAGAGGGGTGATGTTGATTGATGCGCTGTTGGAGCTGACCTTGATTTTATGCTCGCGAGGCTGGCGCACCTGAAAGAGTCCCATATTCACGTTGTCGTATTGCACCACGGTAATATCGTAGTTGCCCGAATTGATGGTGAGCTTGCCGGCAGTCTGAGGGAACAGGATACATCTCTTCAGTATGGCTGTCATGTATGTCTGCCCGTTGTAGGTCTCGGTCTCGTTGAGCGAGGGCTGGAGATCGATTTCCTGAGCGAGAAATCCGTCAAAGCTCGGCTGACGGGTAGGGAGGAACGAAGATATCGAATATTTCGTGTAAAGTTTTATGGTGCAACCTATGGCTTCCTGCTCATAGGCCGATGACTTCGACAGGATTATGCGCACAAACACATCATCGGCTGCTACACGCCGTCCGGCTGCCTGAGTATCGGCATCGTTTATGTCGACGGGACGCTGTGAGGCCGGTTTGTCAAGATCGGCGCGGGGATGTACCACAAACTTTGACGCGCTCGTGGTAAGGCGTTTTCCGTCAGCCATCACCGAGGCCTCGGGTATGGTGAAAGTACCGGCTTTTGTGGCGCGGTAATAATAGGTGAACTCTGTGGTGCGTGAGGATGAAGTGCGGCCATTGATGACCTGATAAGATTGCGACGTGGATGTCGACGGTCCATAGAGCAGCTGACAGTCGGCTATGGGAGCGACTTTAAGATCTGATCCGTCGGCATTTGACAGTCGGTATGTGACAGCAAATTTCTCACCCTCATATACGGTATGTACGGGAGGCTTTACCGTAAACGATACCTGAGCCTGTAACAGCGGACTGACAGCAATGAGGAGTAACAGTAATGAATATAGACGTTTCATAACAATAGATATTCTTATCGTTTACCAAGGATTGGTTACAGGACGGCGAGAGGAATTGGCCTTGCTCTTCTCAGCATTCTGCTTCTCGATGCGGGCTCGGGTGGCGTTTTCGGCATTTTCCATCGCCTTGAGAATCTGCTGGGCATTTTCGGGGCTGATCTGACCGGGTTGCTGCTGCTGAGGCTGCTCTTTTTTATCCTGAGGCTGCTGTTGCTGCTGGTCCTGCTTATCCTGATTCTGATCTTTGTTCTGATCCTGATTCTGATCTTTGTTCTGATCCTTATTCTGATCTTGCTGCTGGTCCTTGTTCTTGTCCTGCTGATCCTGATTTTGATTCTGATCTTTGTTCTGATCCTGATTCTGATTTTGATTTTGCTGCTGCTCAAGCATCTTTTGGGCAAGATACAGGTTTTCGCGAGCCTTGTCATTGTCGGGATTTCGGCGCAGGGCATTCTTGTAGTGCTCTATGCTCTCGGCATATTGCTGCTTGTTGAAAGCGAGATTGCCCAGATTGTAAAATGATTTCTCGACCAGCGATTCCTCGCTAAGCTCCGAATGCGCAATCTGACTCAGAAGAGAGTATGCCTCGGCGGCTTCCGTATCGGCTGTAGACCGCTGACGAAGCAATGCTGCAGCGAGATTGAATTTCGCCACATCATTGTTGTTGTTCTGATCTATAGCCTTGCGGTAGGCGACTTCGGCTGCCGCATAGTTTTCTTCACGGAAAGCCTTATTGCCTTCTACGGTAAAGTTGCGCGACTTTCGCTCGTCGGTCTTGATATTTACGTGTACCGAATCAGCCGGAGCGGTTTGGGCGCCGCATAGGCCACCCGCCGCCATAAGTGCTGTCAGTGTCAGAAAAATTGCTTTTTTCATAAATATTCCTCCTTATTTTTTAGAGAAGAATGTAATCTGCTTGAGCCATGAGATCTTGCGGGTAACCGTGGTCAGATACACAAGCATCAGAAGCAGCGTCAACCATGCCAGAACGGGAAATTGCTCTGACTGCGCCGAGAATGTCTTGCGCTCATATTCGGTCTTGCTGAGCTCGTTAAGCTTTGAGTCTATGTCGTTGACGGCAGCCGACGACGCACCGTTGACAAAGATACCGTTGCCGGCACGTGCTATCTCCTGAGCAGTGGCTTCATCGAGACCTGTAAATACGCTTTCGCCGGTCGACGGGTTGACCATATAATTTCCGCCACCCACCGGTATGCGCACTTTCTTGCCGGTACCCATGCCCACAACGTCGACCTGAATACCCGAGTCGGCGGCACGCTTTGCCGCTTTCACGGCATCGTCCTCGAAGTTTTCGCCGTCGGTGATGATTATGATGGCTTTCTGGAATTTATCGTCGGGAGTGAACGAGTTCATAGCCATATCGATAGCCGCACCTATAGCGGTTCCCTGCGTTGGTACCATATCGGTGGAAATGCTGTTGAGAAACATTCGGGCCGAAATATAGTCATTCGTAATGGGCAGCTGCGAGTAGGCTTCACCGGCAAAGATGATCAAGCCTACCTTATCGTCGCTCATTTTGCCTATTAGTTTTTCAAGAATCTGCTTTGCACGGTTAAGGCGGCTGATGCCGTCCTCCTTGTCAGTGGCCGAAGCAAGCATAGAGTTGGATACGTCGAGGCACACCATTACCTCGATACCGCGAGTAGTGACGGTCTCGGTCTCGGTTTCATCGCCCACGGTGCTCGTGGCGCGCGGGCGGGCGAGCATCACTACCATAAGGGCCATGATCACCATGGCGAGCACCATCTTCACCCAAGGCATGTATTTGGATGCCTCGGGCATGAGGTGTTCGAGAGTAGCGGGATTGCCGTAGCGTTTCAGCCGCTTTCTCCGTGTCATGCGCGCATAGACGAAGATTCCGGCCATCACAGGGATGAGCAGGAGCAGATATAGAAGATGAGGATATGCAAAACTAATCATATTTTGTCAACGTATTTTTTTACGTAGTTAAATGGTGCGGTGTCAGGGAATAGTGCGCAGAATCGTATATCTTGTGAGAATTGCAACGCCGAAAAGCGACAGTGCCGCGATGGCCCACGGCAGATAATCGTCTTCGGTCGATGAGAAGTTGCGGAGATCCATCTTGGTTTTTTCAAGCTGATCTATCTCACTGAATATTTCGGAAAGCACATTGTTGCCTGTGGCGCGGAAATATTTACCTCCTGTGGTAGAAGCGATATTTTTAAGAGTGGCCTCGTCGATTACTACAGGCAGATTGACGTACTCCACACGTCCAAACATGTTTTCCTGCGGGTACGGAGCCGTACCGTTGGTGCCTACACCGATAGTATATACCTTGATGCCGAGCTGACGAGCGATTTCGGCAGCGGTCTGAGGCGCCACTATTCCGGTATTGTTTGAGCCGTCGGTAAGAAGTATGATACTTTTTGACTTGGCTTTACCTTCCTTGATGCGGTTGATGGCTGTGGCAAGGCCGTCGCCTATAGCTGTACCGTCCTGAAGCATACCCATCTTTATGTCGCTGATGTAATTAACTATCACCGAGCGGTCAGTGGTCATGGGCAGGTTGGTGAAACTCTCGGCTGCGAAAGTCACAACTCCTATATTGTCGCCGTCGCGGCCGGCTACGAATTTTGAGGCAACATCCTTGGCGGCCTCCAGACGGTCAGGTTTGAAGTCGCGGGCGAGCATACTGGTGGATATGTCGATAGCCATCACGATATCGGTGCCTTCCACGGTGGAGGTGTTCCATGTATCGCGGGTCTGCGGGCGGGCGATAATGATGATGATACATCCCAGAGCGGCGAGTTCGAGCAGATATGTGAAGTGAAGAAGATACTCCTTAAACGGGCGTCCTATGCCGTCGAACGGCTTCACGGTAGAGACACCGATAGGGGCGTGGAGATTGCGACGCTTCCATATATACCATCCCGCCAGAGGGATGAAAAGCAGGAACAGCCATAGGAAATGAGGGTTGGCGAATAACATATATAATCGGTCTCCTTTCTTTCAGGGTTCTACGGGTTTAGTTTTTATTTTCAACGGTTTCCGCGTTGTCGGCAGGCCCGGGCTCAGGCGCGGGCTTGGTGTTTTCCACGAAACTTACGGCATTGTCGTAGGTGCGCACGTTATCCACAGGCAACGGACGCACTTTGGCAAATTTCACGAAGTCGGCAATCTCGAGCACCTGATCCATGTATTTTTTAGAAATGCGTGTATCGGGGTTGTCGCGGAGAGCCTTGAGAATTTGGGTAGATGTCATCTCCATGGCATTGATGCCGAAACGACGCATCAGGTAGTTGCGGAGAATATCGGTAAGCACCGAGTAGTATTCTTTTTCCTGACCGCGTTCACACAGATTGCGGGCACGGAGAGCCGAAAGGTCAGTCATTGCCTGATCATAAGGAGAAAGCAGGGGTTGCTTCTTCTCCTCTGCTTCAGGATTCTTCTTGCGTCGCATGTAGAGGATATAACCGTAGATTCCACCTCCTATGAGGAGCAACGCAATGAGTATCGCGCCCCAGTAGTCAACGATGAAATCGGGGAGATAATCGGCCCACTTGCGGTCGACATCGCTTATATCGGCGAAATCATTGAGTGTCAGTGAGTCTTTTGCCACAGGATACACCCGCAATACGAGGCGGTTGGACGAGATGGTATCGCCTCCGGTGATATAATAGACCGGAGCCAGACGATAATCGCCCGAATCAAACGACTGCAGCACTATATCCTGATTGATTTCCCATCTGCCGTTGCCATGGTCGATGGTATCGGCTTTCAGCAGTTTCATCACCTCGACCTTGGCATTGAAAGTGTCCTGAGGCACTACGAGCATTGCGTTCTCGTCGCGGGGCCCCGTGAGGTTAAGATGCAGGGTGGTGGCTTTACCCATGAGCAGATGGGCCGAGTCAAGCTGCAGCGTCACTCTTGAATCAGGGCGCGCCATACTTGTCAGGCTCATTGATAATAAGGCCATCACGGCTGCTATGCGTAGTAGAATTTTGGTTTTCATCATTTTACTGGGGATATTTCGTAATGATCGACTTCAACGCAAGCCGCGCTTGCGGAACAGTTGCATGAGCGCTTTGGCAAAGTCTTCGTCGGTAGCCACCGACGCGAGGTCGACACGGCTTCGGCGCATGGTTTCGGTCATGTTTTGCTGCAGACCGTACCACCATTTGCTGAACGCGTTTCTTACTTTTTTAGAGGAAGTGTCGATCCATTTCAGGCTGCCTGTCTCGAGATCCTCCACACGCATCAATCCCACGTCGGGGAGAGTGGTGTCGCGCTTGTCATAGACCTGTATGGCGATTACATCATGCTTGTTTGAAGCAATCTGAAGGGCTTTGCTGTAGTCGTGGCTGTCGATGAAATCCGATATGAGAAATGTTGTGGTGCGCTTTTTCAGGGCGTCGGTAAAATACCGGAGTGCGACGGATATATCGGTACCCCTGCTTTCGGGGGTAAAGTCGAGAAGCTCGCGTATGATGAGCAGGATATGTTTCTTTCCTTTCTTGGGCGGAATGAATTTCTCGATTTTATCGGAGAAGAATATCACGCCTATCTTGTCGTTGTTGGTTATGGCCGAATATGCCAGTGTAGCTGCAATCTCGGCAATCATTTCCATCTTTTCCTCGCCCACGGCACCGAAGAGGCGGCTTCGCGACACGTCGACGAGAAGCATCACCGTCATTTCACGCTCTTCCTCGTAGACCTTCACGTAAGGATGATTGTGGCGGGCGGTCACATTCCAGTCGATATCTCTGATATCGTCGCCATACTGGTATTCTCTCACCTCCGAGAACATCATACCTCGACCCTTGAAGGCCGTGTGATATTCTCCCGCAAAGATGTTTTGCGACAATCCTCGGGTCTTGATGTCTATTTTGCGAACTTTTTTAATCAGTTCATTAGCTTCCATATCGCAGTGATATATTATTATAGGTGAAAGTTACAGTGCAAAGGGAGGGAAGGAGAGAGGAGGACGGTCTCATCAGGGTACCTCGACTTTATCAAGTATACGGGAGATGATTTCGTCGGTGGTGATGTTATTGGCCTCAGCCTCGTAAGTAAGGCCGATGCGGTGGCGGAGAACATCGTGGCATACCGCGCGTACATCTTCGGGTATCACATATCCGCGACCGCGGAGGAATGCATAGGCGCGCGATGCGCGGGCAAGTCCTATCGATGCACGGGGCGAGGCTCCGAAGTCGATCATGCTTTCGAGATCGCGCAGATCGTAGTCGGCCGGATTACGGGTTGCGAACACGATGTCGACTATATAGCGCTCTATCTTCTCATCGAGATATATCTGCTCTACAATCTTCTGCACCTCAACGATTTCCTCGGGACGGAGCAGCGGACGGATATCCTTGCGGCCGCCGTTGATATTCTGGCGGACGATAGTCATTTCCTCTTCCTTTGAGGGATAGCCGATGATGACCTTGAGAAGGAAACGGTCAACCTGAGCTTCGGGCAGTGGATAGGTTCCTTCCTGCTCTATGGGGTTTTGGGTGGCCATTACAAGGAATGGCTCGTCGAGACGGAAAGTGTGGTCGCCGATGGTAACCTGACGTTCCTGCATCGCCTCAAGAAGGGCGCTCTGCACTTTGGCCGGTGCACGGTTGATTTCATCGGCGAGAACGAAATTGGCGAAAATAGGTCCGCGCTTGATCTGAAACTGTTCTTTCTGCACGCTGTAGATCATCGTACCTATAACGTCGGCCGGAAGCAGGTCAGGGGTAAACTGTATACGGCTGTATTTTGCGTCGATGATCTGCGCGAGGGTCTTTATGGCAAGAGTCTTTGCAAGACCGGGTACACCTTCGAGGAGCACGTGGCCGTTGGAGAGAAGGGCTATGAGAAGAGAATCTACGAGATGTTTCTGTCCTACGATTGTCTGATCCATTCCCCTTGTTACGAGCGACACGAAGTCGCTTTTTGATGCTACGAGGTCGTTAAGCTCGCGGATATTAACGTTTTCGCTCATGATAAATGGCTTTTATTCAAGTGGTTTAATGTTATTCTAATTTAAAGGTTACTCGTAAATCGCCGTTACAGCGGTTTACGAGTACAAATTTAAAAATTAAACAAATAAGATGGAATCTCAGATTGTTAATTTTATATAAGCTATTGTTAAGATAACTAACTGTTACTTTTTATTCCATATTTCAGCTTCTTTAGCCTGAGCGCGTGCTATGCTGGCGGGATCGTTGGCGTCGATTCCGTATTTTTCAGGCGCGGGAATCACGAGTTCGAGACCGGCTGTAAGATTGTTGGGATTAGATATTTTAGTTTTGTTTTCTTCGTAGATATATACCCAGAACACCTGATTGCCATAATGCTTCTGAGCCATTTTGGGCATCAGATATCCGGCTTTGACTTTGTCGGTTACGGGAGCTGCCGGAGCGGCTGCCACTGGTTCGGGCTCAGGCTGGGGTGCGGGTTGCGGCTCGGTGACCGCTGCAGTGGGTGTCACAGTATCTAAATCGGCCCACGCCGTATCAGGCATGCCTGTAATGTCGATTACATCGTCAGTAGCGGGTTCTTCGTCGGGCACGGGTTTAGGTGTGCGCGCGGGTGCAAGCGAGCTTGCGTAGAAGAACATGGCAGCTGCCCCGATGGCTATACCTACAATCAGCCCTACGAAAAATCCCATTCCGAATCCGCCCGACTTGCTTTCGGTTTCAACCGATTTATCCTGTACTACGTCACTTGCCGCAGCAGGTTCATAGGGCGGGGGAACGGCTGCAGATCTGGATTCCTTGCTGTCGAAAATTTCTTCCTCGTCTTCTTCAATGGGAATTATTTCCGGTACGGGAGCGGGTGTGACAGGTGTGTCAACGATTTCTGCCGGAGTCTCCACGGAAACTTCCACCACTTCGATTGAGTCAGCGACTGCGGGCTGTGGAGTCTCCGTCTCATTTTCTGATTCAGCAGTTTCAGCGGGAATATATACAGGAATTTCTTCGGAATCAGGTGCTGACAGCTCAGTCTCGGTGACTGTGACGGGTTGTGAAACCGATACGACAGTATCATTCACGTCGGCTTTTTCCTCCACTTCATCAATCGGCTCGACCGAATTAAGCAATTCGTCGGTAACGGTGGGATTGAGAGCTGCGGGTTCAAACTGGCTGAAAGGGGCGTTGACTTTTTCGGCCAGAGTTTCGTCGGGAATAAAGGTGAGTTTGTCGGGTGCGCCGGGTGCCGGTTTGAATTCCCCGAGTCCCTTGATTTTTACCGATTCTCCCGCGGCGAGAGCATCGCTTACTAAGGCAATAAGTTCCTTGATGAATTCTTCGGAAAACGCTGAGGGTTGTGAGGCTGCCGCCGAAAGATGCGATGCGAGATCCTGAAATGAGAGTTTCTGATTCATAACTTCTTGCGTAATATGATGCTGGGACTGAACTTTACAGTGATGGCGGGAGGCATGAGGGTGCGGCTCCCGTCGGGCGCGGTTACTACATATTCGTCGGTTTTCTCGGCTGAAAATGTTCCGAAGCCGGGAACGGCTATTGAATTGAGGTCGGCGCAATTTTCTCCGATTATATCGGTCAGCGAACCGAGCAGTGTATTGACGGTGGCTGCATTAAGCCCCATTCGCTCGGCAATTGATGATATCAGTTGCTTGTGATCCATTTTATAATATCAGGTGACGGGATTAGTCTAAAAGTATGTCGCGGATTTCGTAGCGTGGTCTATTCTTGACCTCGATGAAGATTTTGCCGATATATTCACCCACGATTCCTATGCCCATCAGTATAAGGCTGCCGAGAAACCACACTGAAAGCATCAGCGAAGTCCATCCGGGTTCCAGTGCAGGCTTGAAGAAATATGAAATGAATACGTAAGCTCCCACGGCCACATCTATGAGCAGAAGTATCAGGCCGGTGAGAAAAATCATTCTCATCGGTTTGGCTGAAAATGAGGTAATTCCGTCGATCGAGAAGCTCAGCATCTTCGACAACGGATATTTTGATTCCCCTGCGGCACGCGAAGCGCGGGCGTAGGTCACCACATCAGTATCGAGCCCTATCATGGGAATTATGCCGCGCAGAAAAAGATTTTTTTCATCGTAGTGCGACAGCATCTCGAGTGCTCTCGAACTCATCAGCCGGAAATCGGCATGATTGCTCACGGTATCAAGCCCCATGGTTTTCTGGAACTTATAAAAAGCCATGGCAGAGTTGCGCTTAAACCAAGTGTCGGTATCGCGCGAACTGCGCACCCCGTAGACAATCTCCTTGCCGTCGATGAACCGGTCGACCATCTCACGTATGGCTTCCGGGTCGTCCTGAAGGTCGGCATCGATAGATATGGCTGCGTCGCAACGGTCTTTTACGGTCATCAGTCCGGCCAGAAGAGCGTTCTGGTGACCGCGGTTGTGGGCGAGGGAAATTCCTTTTATGCGCTTGTCGGCGACATGAAAGCGGGTTATCAGCTCCCATGTGGAATCGCGGCTGCCATCGTTGGAGCACAATACATAGCTGTCAGGGCTGATTTTGCCTTCTTCCACCATGGAGTCGAGAAGGCGCAGCAGCGCGGGCAGTGTAATGGGCAGCACCTCCTGCTCGTTATAGCAGGGAACCACGATGGCTATGACCGGACGTTCCATAATATTGACTGATTAGTAGTTGCGGGCAAAAAGTACGCGACGCTTCGACGGGCGGCCTGTCACCATGCATACTCCGGGAGTCTCATCGCCGTCGAGGGGAATGCAACGGAGTGTCGCTTTGGTGTCTTCCTTGATTTTTTCCTCCGTCTCGGTTGTGCCGTCCCAGTGGGCGAGGATGAAACCGCCTTTTTCGATTTCTTTCTTGAATTCTTCGTAAGTGTCGACGGTGCGGGTCATTTCCTTGCGGCGGTCGAGCGCTTTCTTGTAAAGATTCTGCTGGATTTCTTCAAGAAGATTCTCGATGTGAGATGCGATTCCGTCGATAGGAGCCACGTGTTTTTCGAGCGTGTCGCGGCGCATCACCTCTACGGTGCCGTTTTCAAGGTCACGGGCTCCGATAGCGAGGCGCACGGGTACGCCCTTGAGTTCGTAATCGGCAAACTTGAATCCCGGACGACGGTTTTCAGCGTCATCGTATTTCACGCTTATGCCGGCCGCGCGCAACTCGTCGATGATGGGATTGACCTTCTCGGTGATGGCTTTAAGCTGATCGGCATTTTTGTAAATGGGAATGATAACTACCTGAATGGGAGCGAGGTGAGGCGGAAGCACGAGGCCGTTGTCATCGGAGTGGGTCATGATGAGTGCGCCCATCAGGCGGGTTGATACGCCCCAAGAGTTGGCCCACACGTATTCAGGCTTGTTTTCCTTGTTGACAAATGTCACGTCAAACGCTTTGGCGAAGTTCTGACCGAGGTTATGAGACGTACCTGACTGGAGAGCCTTACCATCCTGCATCATTGCTTCGATGGTGTAAGTGTTGACAGCGCCGGCAAAACGCTCGTTGGCGCTCTTGACACCTTTCACTACAGGCATAGCCATATATTTTTCAGCGAAATCGGCATATAGGTTGATCATCTGCACAGTTCGTGCCTCCGATTCCTCGGCGGTGGCATGTGCGCAGTGGCCTTCCTGCCACAGGAACTCAGCCGTGCGAAGGAACATGCGGGTGCGCATCTCCCAGCGCATAACGTTGGCCCACTGGTTGCAGAGCACGGGCAGATCGCGGTAGCTGTGAATCCAGTTTTTGTATGTGCCCCAAATGATGGTTTCGGATGTGGGGCGCACTATAAGCTCTTCTTCAAGACGGGCTTCGGGGTCAACGATCACGCCGTTGCCGTCGGGGTCATTCTTGAGACGGTAGTGAGTCACCACGGCGCATTCTTTGGCGAAGCCTTCCACATGCTCGGCTTCGCGACACAGGAACGACTTGGGGATAAGCAGGGGGAAATAAGCGTTCTGAACGCCTGTAGCCTTAAACATTTCGTCGAGTGTATGCTGCATCTTTTCCCAGATAGCATATCCGTAAGGTTTGATGACCATACATCCTCTTACAGCCGACTGCTCGGCAAGGTCAGCTTTAACTACAAGTTCGTTATACCACTGCGAGTAATTGTCGGCTCGCTTGGTGAGATCCTTTAATTCGGTTGCCATTACTATATAATTGTGTTTTATTACTGCAAAGTTAGTGAAATTAGCTGAATTACTACCATTATTTTTATTATTTTTGCGTTTCCAACCTGCTAAAGATGGAGCGAGATATTCTACAGTCAGGGCATAGCGAGTTGATTCCCGACAGCATCGGCTGCGGGATATGCTCGTTGCGTCCCTTGGCTGCGGAAGATCAGGACGCATTGCTGTCGCTGCTCGGCGAGGATGAAGTTGCGGAGTATCTGGGTCGCGGGGAGGGGTATGCGGAGGCTCTTATAGAGGGCAATATCGCGGGCGATTCGGTGAATATGGCTGTCGTGGATGGAAATGGAGCGTTTGCGGGGTTTGTTTCGGCTGTGCCCGTGATAGATTGTCACCCGTCGATGCCGAGGTGGAATCTCGAGTTTGCAGTGTCGGCCGGATTTTGTGGCCGGGGATTTGCAACGGCTGCAGTAGACGGCATCTGTAGTTTTCTTCTGAAAAATTTTGCACTTCCCCGCATTGTGGCTGATATATGCGATGCCGACAGGGCGGCCGTGCGGGTGATTGAGAAATGCGGATTCGTACGCCCGTCTCACCGGTATTCCTATATGAATTACAGGAATGTAAGGCAGGGCATGAGGTGGCAGTGGTACAGGATGCAGCCGGGGCGCCGTGCATTGTGCTTTGCAAAAGGTATGCAATATTACCGTATGGGGCGATTTACCGATGCCGCGACCATGTGGCTCGAGTCGCTGGCGTCGCCAAGATGTGACGATACGCCTTACAGCGACGGCTTGATTATGGCTGATATAGGAATGGCGTATTCATCGGCCGGATGGTACACGCAGGCTCGCAAGTATCTTGAGCGCGCGAGTGTGATGACTGATGATGCTTCGCATATCGAGGGTGAGCTCCGGTGGATTGCCTCACTCACTGAAATATGAGGCGCATGAATAAAAGAAATCCCGCATGAAACTGCGGTGGCGCTTCATGCGGGGTTAAGGTGTTATTTACAAGCGGCTTTCCGATGATCAATGTCACACGGCAAGCGCGATATCTTTCTCTTTGGCGATGCGTCGGATATTCATTATCGCATAGCGCATGCGGCCGAGTGCGGTGTTGATGCTGACTCCGGTGGCTTCGGCAATTTCCTTGAACGACATATTGCGGTAAAAGCGCATGATCAGCACTTCACGCTGAGGGTCGGGGAGAGCCATGACGAGCTGACGGAGATCTACGTCGAGCTGTTCGGCTACAAGCCAGTCCTCTATGGTGCCTTCGCATAGGTCGCGGCGGTTAAGGAGGTCAACTCCTTCTTCGTCGGTCGAAGTGACTCCTTCAGATTTTTCCTGACGGAAATAATCTATGATAAGGTTGTGGGCTATGCGCAGCAACCATGCCGAGAACTTGCCGCTTTCAGTATATCTGCCCTGCTTGATGGTCATGATGGCTTTTACGAAAGTATCCTGAAAGATATCGTCGGCAACGTCTTTATTCTTTACTATACGAAGAATATAGGCGAACACTTTGCCCTGATGACGCTGCAGCAGGGTGTCGAAGGCGTTATTGTCGTTGTTTGCATAAGCCTGAACCAACTCCCGGTCAGTCAGCTTAGTCATTTCTTGCATTTTCTATTCTTTTTATTGTTTAGAGTAGAAATGTTTCGATAGGCAATAATACTTTATAATTAGAATTAGTGTAAATTTTTCAGCATACAAAGTTACGGATTAATATTGCAACTTCCAAATCGTTTTTAATTTTTTGTGTTGAGTTAACATTTGTTGAACAATAAATGAAAATCTCACGGGGATAAAACAACGCAACGACCGCACCTCTCGGAGCAGTCGTTGCGCGGTCTTAGCAATAAGACTCTACAAACCTAACATAAAAACACATTTACTATTATGCAATATCTTCGATGAGATTTCTCTCATGTCGGTCTGTATTTGTCAAGTCGACTGACATGTGTTCGGCTGCCTGAATTCGGTGAGGAGAAAAATGCCTTCATGTCAAGTCGTGATGCAAAATTAGCGGGTATCCCCGGCGCTTACAAGCTATTGAGAGTGGAATATAGATAATATTCAATATCGTAATGATATAAATAGTTGATATATAATGATATGTATTTTCTTAAATATATCGCAAATATAGATGATATTTAGGTATATTCGCGAGCGAAAACGTCGATTACAGCCCGCGATCACCCGATTTCGCGGGTCTCGGAGATAGATGGAATCCTCATGATATCGTCGTCGAAAGTATCGCGTGATATGGCACGGTTTTTAAGCTTGTTGCGGTAAGCGTAGATGGTGTGCACGGAGTAGTTAAGGAGCCGGGCGATACGGTTGCTTTCGCATATGCCCAGACGCATGAAGGCAAGAATGCGCAGGTCGGTATTGAGTTTTTCACCTTCCGAAAGTGTTATGCGATCTTCGGGGCGGAGGAGGTGATTGACTGCTTCAACGAATTGAGGATATAGATTTAAAAACGCTTCATCAAATACGGTATAAAATTCGTCGGTCTGCTCCTCGACGAGTTTGCCCGACTTGGTGAGCTGAAGCAGGTCGTCGGATTTTCCTGTGGTGAGTTTGCGGTGCACGAGGTTGCTCAGCTTGTGGAGTTTTTCAATATATACCGAGCAGAGATTGAGAAACTCATTTATGTATATGTCCTTCACTTTATTGGCATCGCCGAGTTTTTCGGTGAGGCCGTTCATCTGCTTGATCTTCTTGTAAAGCGCCCACATTGTATATATAAGCAGAAGAAGCAGTATGGCAAGCAGCACTATCACGCCGTAAGTGATATAACGCGACCGCTTGAGCTGGCTCTGGTGGGCCTGTTCGATAATGGGAAGCATCTGAGCCGACTGAATCATGCGGAGCGAGGCGTTGCATTCCACGGCATTGCGCAGCGCCGTCGACAAATAGCTGTCTCTTATAAAAATCTCCGAG
>JAIDUB010000011.1 GCA_029060405.1 Duncaniella sp.
GCTATGCGCTTCCCGCTATCGGGGCGCGCTCGGGACTTGCACCCGTTAGATTATGCCCATGTCGGGCGAACTATAAAGAGAGAGGCTACATCAGGTGATGCAGCCTCTCAGGTTTATAATTCAGGAAAAAGATTATTCAACGACAATCTTTCCGGTCTCGCGCCAAGTACCGTAATCCTTAAGCATTACGTATACACCGGGCTGGAGATTGCGGGTAACGTTCTCGAGCTCGCCCACGCCGGTAGCAACCTGTACACCGGTGAAGGGATCGTAGAGAGTGATGCGGGCAATGCCTTCGCCGCGATCAACAGTAATATCGTCGATACCGGCAGCTGACTCGGCGAGTGCCTCGTAATTAGCGAGAATGCGGGCAGCGGGGAGAGCACCCTTCGATACCTTGAACTCGTCGATAGCACCGGCATAGCGGCAGTTATAGTTAACATTTACGTTACCGATGCAGAACATTTCCATTGCATCGTTGATGGCACCTGTACCGTCGGCGGTCTCGGCGATCAACTGACCGTCGACAAAGAGGCGGAGAGTCTTGGTCACACCTTCACGCACGCATACCATATAGTGCCACTTGCCGTCGAAATAGGGTTCTCCACTGGCAGAAGCCTCGGTTTTAACATTGTCATCATCGATAGCAAACTTGAGAAGACCGTTCTTATACTCAAGACCAACCCAGTTACCGGTAGTTCCTGCACCGGCAGCCTCGATACTTCCCTTATGGAAAATATACTGGTCAACGGTATTATCGGAAGTAGATTTCATCCAGAATTCGATGGTGAAGTCATCGGTACCGAGCTGAAGTTCATCGTAAGCCTTGATGGATACACGCTGGTCATTCTTGGCAAGATTGATAGCCTTGCCTACAACACCATCGATATGCTCGGGAGTACCTTTGACGATCGCATCGTCGTGACCGACGTTGGGAGTGCCGGTACCAACAGTCTCAAACGGCAGATAGGCAACCTGAACGAGGTTGATTGCCTCGGTTACGGTGAGCTTGCCGGCAAGACGGCCTACGGATTCGCCGCCTACAGTTTCCACTGCGAACTCATAAGTACCCACTACATCGGTCATACCGCTGAGTTCAAATGTCTTGGATGCGTTGTCAACGTCGAGGGTGAATGTTTCGGGCAGACCGGTAAGTTTCACGGTCTCGGCATTCTGCCAGTTACCCTTCACGGGAGCGATTGCAGTACCTGCTTCCACAGCCTGAACCATGTTACCTTCTACGAGACGAACGATAGCGTTGGTAGCGCCCACATCGGGGAGATAGAATCCGAGATGAGGAGGCTGGTTGTAGGCGGTATTCTGCCATGCGATAGCCATGCGGTAGTTATGATCCTGCATGAGACAGTTCACCTTATAATCACTGGGGATAATGGTAGAGAAGATGAGAAGATCAGATTTGTTGTCACCGTCCCACAGGATAACCTCCTCGCGCCAGTCACCAAGAATATCGGCTGAGAGACAGGGTGTAGCCTTGGTGGTGTTGCACGACTGGGCATTCCATTTGTTGAAAGCCATGAGAGTGGCTGCGCTGTTGAGATTTCCGGTGCGTTTCTCGATGATGGGATTGGACTTTCCGGCAGTTGAATCATATTTTCCGTCGAAAAGTTCATCGTTGAGGTCACCGTCCCAGTATACGCGGAAGCAGGATGAGGGTACCTTGTTGTCACACACGATATTACCCTTGCAGTCAAAGGTAGCGTTGTGACGCTCGCCGCTGACATAGCGCGAACCGGGCCATACCTCGTAACCGCGCCAGTTGTCGCTGAGGTCACCCACGAGACCGCGGCCTATATCATTGCCTGACTGAAGCTCGCCCCATATAACCTTACCGGTCTTGGCATCGCGGAATTCGGCGTCATACTTGTAGGCCGAACCCTTTTCCTCGTGTACCATGAATACTTCAAGACCTTCACGATCGGGGTCGAAATCACCGAGGTGAAGGGCATCGCCGTGGCCGTAGCCCGTACGATAAAGAAGAGATCCGTTATGGTCGATACATGCCGAACCGTATACGATTTCGTCGCAACCGTCGCCATCCACGTCACCGATAGTGAGCGAGTGAGCACCCTCGCCGTAAGCGCCCTGATTGCGCTCGGTCGAAGCATGGAGCCAGCGTTCGATCAGCTTGCTGCCGTCGAAATCCACTGCCCAAAGATAGGAATGGGTATAGTAGCCGCGGCAGAATACAGCGCTGGGCTTCTGGCCGTCGAGATATGCCACACCGGCAAGATAGCGCTCCGAACGACCGCCATAATCATCACCCCAACCGGGATAAGACTTCGAGAAAGCGTGAGCGGTACGGGGGGGATTGTAGGCAATGGTGTTGATCTCGGCACCGGTCAGGCCATTGAATACGGTAAGATATTCAGGGCCTGAAATTATGTGACCTTTAGAGTTGACATATGACTTGGAGGGATCGTCGGAACCCATGATTACATTCTTGCCTGTACCGTCCTTTGTACCGGGAGCAGTCTTGCAGATCATCTCGGCCTTACCGTCGCCGTCAAAGTCATAGACCATAAACTGAGTGTAGTGAGCACCTGCACGGATATTCTGGCCGAGGTTGATACGCCAGAGCTTGGTGCCGTCGAGACGGTAGCAGTCGATAAGCACATCGCCTGTGCCGCCGTTTTCGGAATTATCGTGTGAGTTAGAGGGATCCCACTTTACAAAAAGTTCATACTGTCCGTCACCGTCCACGTCACCTACCGAGCAGTCGTTGGGTGTATAGCTGGCATTTGTACGGGAGCAGTTGGCGGGGCGGTCAAGGTGAAGGCGCAGGAACTGGTCGCCCCATACTGCGGTTTCCTTTGATTCCTCCTTTACAGCGCCGTCAAGCACAGCTTTAACTACATATTTAGAAGTCGCCGTTCCGGCGGCGTCTACATAATTGGTCACGGATTTAATAGGTGCGTCATTGATCTTGACACCGTCGCGGTAGATGTCAAAACCGGTACCGAAAGCGTCCTCTCCGAGAGCACGCCATGAAAGGAACACACCGTTCTCGGTCTTCATGGCCACGACTCCGCGGTCAAGCTTTTCAGCCTGCTGCGCGAATCCCACAGCCGCAGAAGCGAGAAGGAAAATTGAAAGAAGTGTTTTCTTCATTTGTGGTAATTTGGTTAAGTGTTATATTATAAATTTGGTTATTCTGTTATTTCAAAGGGAATCATGGTCACGTCGGCCGATGACCCACCATAATATATATTATAGCGTCCGGGCTTCACGGCCATGCGCTCCGTTTCACTATCAAAAGTAGCGAATGTTTCAGGATCGAGGGTGAAATTCACCACAGCAGTCTCTCCGGCCTTCACCGGCACCCGGCGGAAATCACGCAGGGTCTTTACGGGACCGCTTTTATCGTCAGACGCTACATAGATCTGCACCACCTCATATCCGTCGCGATCACCGGTGTTAGATACCTTTACGGAAAGATCCACCGTCCCGTCGGCCTTCATTGCCGGAGCCGATAATGTCGCCTCGGGATACTCAAATGTGGTATAACTCAATCCGTAACCGAAAGGATAGAGCGGAGTGCCGTCGAAATATCGGTATGTACGGTTGTTCATGCTGTAGTCCTCGAAGTCGGGAAGCTGGTTATCGTCGGCGTAGAATGTCACCGGCAGGCGTCCCGAAGGATTATAATCGCCGAAAAGCACCTCGGCTATTGCCTGACCGCCGGCCTGACCGGGATACCAAGCCTGAAGTATGGCGTCGCATAGTTCGGCTTCGGGAGCCATGGCTACGGCCGAACCCGAAAGATTCACAAATACGACTTTCTTGCCCTGCTCCTTGAGATTGCGTATCAGAGCCCGCTGCACGGCGGGGAGCTCTATGGTCTCACGGTCGCCCCCGCGGAAACCCGGCACGCTCACTTTCATTTCCTCGCCCTCGAGCTTGGGAGAAATACCGCCCACAAAAATTACTACGTCGGAATCTGACGCATCGAGCGAATCCTTGTCTTGAGTCTTGATATCAAATTTCAGTACAGCCACATCATCACGATGGTCATAGAGAAGCACTATATTATTGGGCTCGTCTTTCCTACCCTCCCACATATAGGAAATCTTGTGACCGTTGCGGCCGCCGGCCTCGCGCGAGGCCACTACCTTACCATCGATAAGCAGGGTCTGGGCACCTTTGTCGGCCTCGATTTCTATTATGTAGTTGCCATCGGCAGCAGGTATGAACCGGCCCTCGTATCTGGCGCTGAAATCATTGAGATTTACACCCGGAGCCACCACTGTAGCTCCGCCGGTAGTGATATTGAGCGGAGTGCTGTAGGTGACTTCAGCCACCGGATCTCCGTCTGGTGAAAGCGAGTTCCAGTATCGGGCTTTCATTCCGCCATCAAGACGGTCAAAGACCGATACAAGCGACGAGCTGACCACATGGTCGCAGCCGCGGGCATACCCCGCTTCAGGTACATAAGCGCGTATACCCTCGAGCGCTGTAACGGTGTGAGACGGAAAACCGTTGTAATTACCCCACATGGTCACCGAATCAGCGGCATTGGGTCCGGCAACGAGCACTTTCAATCCCGCCGCGGGGAGAGGAAGCACTCCATTGTTTTTGAGCAGCGTCATCGACTGTCGCGCCATGTCAAGGGCAATGGCTTTATGCTTTTCGGAATCCACAATCGAAAGAGGGATAGTATCCCAAGGAGTGCGCAGGTCGGGAAATAGTTCACCCATCTCATAGCGGGCCATGAGCAGCTTGCGAAGACTCTCGTCGATCTGCGCCTCGGTAATAAGGCCATCTTCAAGAGCCTTGCCGAGGTCTTTATACACCGGTCCGCACTCAAGGTCGGTGCCCGAAATGACAGCATCGGCACTCGCGGCGGCTCCCGACGGATGAGTATTGTGAGCCCAGTCAGAAATAAAGTCGCGAATCGCCCAGCAGTCTGATACTATTATCTTGTCATATCCCCACTCATTGCGGAGTATCTGCTGAAGCAGTTTCTTGCTCGAACAGCAGGGCTCACCCTCATAGCGGTTATAAGCACACATCACCTGCCCCACTCCGGCATCAACGAGTTTCTTGAAAGCCGGCAGATAGGTCTCGCGCAAATCACGAGGATCTATGTCGCGGGCATCAAACGTGTGGCGGTTCCATTCCGGACCGCTGTGCACCGCAAAATGCTTGGCGCCTGCAATGGTCTTCATCCATTTCGGATCGCGTCCCTGCAATCCGTCGACCACGGCCACACCTATTCTTGAAGTCAGGTACGGATCCTCGCCATAAGTCTCCTGACCGCGTCCCCAACGGGGGTCACGGAATATGTTGACATTGGGAGTCCAGAACGAAAGGCAGTGGTAACGCTTCAGGTCTCCCTTGCGGCGGAAGTCATTGAACTTCGCGCGAGCCTCGTCGCTCACCATATTGAAAGCCTCGTAAATAAGCGAGTCATTCCAAGTGGCAGCCATACCTATCGACTGAGGAAGCACCGTGGCAAGCCCCGCGCGGCCTACACCGTGAAGAGCCTCGTTCCACCAGTTGTATTCCGCAATACCGAGCCGCTCTATCGCCGGCGACTGATCCATCATAAGGGAGATTTTTTCATCGGTGGTAAGGCGCGACATAAGGTCATCTACGCGCTCCTGAGCCGTAAGTTCGGAATTAAGATAAGGAGCCGTCTGCGCGGTAGCCGATACAGCTACAAAAAGAGCAGGTAATATTGCAAGGTATTTTTTCATGTCTGATCCAAGGGTTACGCGCACGATGCGCGTGTTATGACAAGCAAAGATACAAAATTTTATCGTAACCACCACCTTATTTAAGAATAATTAAATGGAATTGTCACCATTCCTAAACATTCCTCATAATTTCCGATGCAGATTTTTTTTGATTTTCCATAATATTTTGGTAACTTGCACGAGTAATAATTTTTTTAAATCGGCTTAACCCGCAGGTGTGAAAAAAAATTCCGGAATCATGGAAATATTTAATTTACTTGTCATATATTTGTTGACCTCAGGGTGTCAGAGCGATTTCTTTGTAAATGACGTCCAACCATATTTGCACCGGGTTCACCCTCCTAAAGAGATCACCCTTGCCTCTCTTCTTGACTCAATATCCGCCGAGAATGAACTAATCTTAAAAAACGGTTACGACCCGACAATGCGCACTGATAAGGCATCTATCATAGACGGATTGTGTAAAGACGGTTCGTTACACCTCAATTCTCCCGAAACTTTTAGAATTAATCAGAAAAGCGACACTGTGATCGTCATGATTCACGAAAATAATTACGTTTACATATGGTCACGCACCGATTCTTTGTATTTGAGAAAAAATGCAGTCGGGAAATATGAAGAAAGCTTTGGATTCAGCCCGAAATTTTACGAAAAGGATCTGCTTGTCGAGGGGAATATTGACAGCATCATGACACTGTGTCAATATGACTTTTACACTGATTATGACTGCATTCCCGAAAATTATGTTTATAGATTCCTAATAAAAAACCATCACTTTACGACAGAGTATCATTATTATGAAGGTGTTCCCCAGACACCTGATAATTTTGCATCGGTTGAAGAACTGTTGCGTCGTGAAAAGTTTAGAAATGAATTGAAAACCAACTCGCCCGAACTCTATAATTCATTGTTTGCAAAAAAGAAAAGCAGCCCCGAGAAAAAAGCAATCAATTTTCTTGATCGAGCATGCTCACTGATACTTAACGGTATCAAAAAAACAACTTGCAGCCCGGTAAAAGTAACCTCCGCCGGTTATACTAATCGCCATATAAATCATGCTCCATAAATATGATGAGAATAATTAAGTATTTGTCAGTTTTGGTTTTTATTGCTTTTTGCGGTCATGATTGCAGCGCAAAAATCACTCTCAAAACTTTGCTAAAAGCGGTGGAACATCACAATGAATGGGTTACGATAATATGCGACACAAAAAAATTCAAACTTTCTTCTTCAGATTTTTTCAATATCAATCAAAGAAGAGATACGGTTTTTGTACTTATTGAACCTGTAAAATTAGGTAAAACCGCATCTAAATATAAATTCTTAAGGCCACGATTCTATCACAAGTTTACATGCTCCATATGGTCACGAACCGATTCGGTATTCATCACCTACAGCAATAATTCATCGAATGGAATGACTATTGACATAGAAACATCAGAGATACGGGAAAAACGTCGTAAAGACGAGATCGACCGGAATAAGATTGAAAAAACAGATAACTTCCCGAAAGATTACGGTTATATACCCGGCCTGTTACGGCCTGAATTTTATGAACGAGAATTACTCTATGAATGGGATTTGGACAGTCTTGACAACTTGGCAAGTTATGGCGAATCACTTACCCTAACTTACGACATGGTGGATATTACAATGATAGTCAGGTATATAGATTCATTATTACAGATGAACATTTTACTGTAGACTATCATGAATACCGTGGTTATCCCTGTGTGCCTGATGAATATGCTACTCCCGACGAAATGGAACAAAGGCAAGAAATACGAAATAAACTATTATCAAAAGATCCGGTAGAATACAGCGCCTGTACAACCGCTTGCGCCGGCGAGCAGCGTTCACATTACCAGCAAAGCGCTGAAAAAAATTCAGGTGATTCAACTCGCTTTATTCCGCCGAACGGAACAGGATAAATTGCGACTTTAAGAAAAATTTGCAAATACCAAATTAATGTATTACTTTTGTGGTGAATTCGTGGCTCGAATGGTGGAATGGTAGACACGAAGGACTTAAAATCCTTTGGTCATTGCGACCGTGCGGGTTCGAGTCCCGCTTCGAGCACC